>JAKDKI010000073.1 GCA_030453435.1 Kocuria sp. | reverse complement strand
AGTCGTGCATGTCCTCGAGCTCCACACCCTTGGTCTCGGAGACCATCTTGATGGTGAAGATCAGCGAGACCACCGCGAAGAACGCGTAAATCCCGTAGGCCACGCCCAGCGAGTAGTTGGACAGCGCGGGGAAACTGACGGTGACGGCCCAGTTGGCGATCCACTGCACGGCACCGGCCACGGCCAGTGCGGCGCCGCGGATGCGGTTGGGGAACATTTCGCCCAACAGGACCCACATGAGCGGGCCCCACGAGACGCCGAAGAAGATCACGAACAGGTTGGCGGCGATCAGGGCGACCGGGCCGGCCACGGGGCCGAGCTCCGGGGTGAGCTGACCGTCCACCATGACCTTGTTGACGGTGGCGAAAATAATGGCCAGGGTTGCCAGCGAGGCGGCCATACCGGTCGAGCCAATGAGCAGCAGTGGCCGGCGGCCCACCTTGTCCACCAGGAAGATGGCCACGATGGTCACCAGCACGTTGGTCACCGAAGTCAGGACCGAAATGGTGAACGAATCGGACTCCGAGAAGCCCACCGACTCCCACAGCACGTTGGAGTAGTAGAAGATCACGTTGATGCCCACGAACTGCTGCAGGGCTGCCAGACCGATACCGACCCACACGATGGGCTTGAGGCCGCCCAGGGAACCGCGCAGATCGCCGAAGCGGGGCGTGTGTTCCTTGTTGATGGTTTCGCGGATGCGTGCCACGCGTTCCTCGGCTACCTGATCGCCGTGGATGCTGGTCAGCACGGAGCGGGCTTCATCATCACGGCCGCGGGACACCAGGTAGCGCGGGGACTCAGGAATGGTGAATGCGCCCACGCCATACATGACGGCGGGGATGGCCATGACCAGGAACATCCAGCGCCACGCCTCGAGGCCCAGCCACAGTTCGTTGGCGGCACCGCCGGCCCAGTGGGCCAACAGGGCATCGATCAGCAGCGACAGGAAGATACCGAGCACAATGCCCATCTGCTGCAGCGAACCCAAGCGGCCACGCAGGTGAGCCGGGGACACCTCGGCAATGTAGGCGGGCGCGATCACGGAGGCCACACCCACGCCTATACCGCCGATCACGCGGAAAATGATCAGGGTGGTGATGTCATTGGCCAGGCCACAACCGATCGCGGAGGCCAGGAACAACAATGCCGCGATCTTCATGATCAGGATGCGACCGGTGCGGTCCGCAATGCGGGAACCGAAGAAGGCACCCACCGCTGCGCCCAGCAGGGCGGCTGCCACGGCGAATCCCAGAGGACCGGGGCCCACATCGAAGTGGGACTCGATCGAGGACACCGCGCCGTTGATCACGGCTGAGTCGTATCCGAAGAGCAGACCACCGAAGGCCGCGACGGTGGTGATTCTGATGACCGCGCCGGTGTTCGCGTCGTGGCGCTCCGACGGTACTGCGTGCGCTGCTTGGCTCATCGCGCAGCTCCCTTGCTGTAACGAAGTAAGAATGCAGGCCCCAGGGCATAGGGCGCTGTGGGGTCGAGAACCGGAAGTACGCTTGCCGGTAGTGGATCAAGATTAGGACCCGGATCACTAAATGTCCATGTCTTGAACACAAAAGTGTTGCCTGTGTTTCACATGGGCAGAGAAATGTTCTCGAGCGCCATGATCAGGGCTCCCGTCAGGTGCGCTTCCGGGCCCAGTTCTGCCGCCGTGATCGTCAGGTCCCGGGTGCAGCCCTGAACCCCGTAGCGGGAGACGATCTCTCGTAACGGTGCCAGCAGTAGATCTCCGGCGCGGGCCAGCTCGCCACCCACGACCACGAGTTCGGGGTTGATGATGTTGCACAGGTTGGCCACGGTGGTGCCCAGGGTGCGACCGGTGTCCCCGATGACGCGCGCGCAGCCGACGTCCCCGGCCAGAGCGGCGTCCACGACGTCCGAAACCGTGAGATCCGGACCGCGGGTGGTGCCCAGAAGAGCGAGGACGGCTTCCGAGGAAATGAAGGTTTCCAGGCATCCGCGGTTGCCGCAGCGGCAGACCTCGCCCTGTTCGTCCAGGGTCATGTGACCCAGTTCCCCGGCGGAACCCGTGGCCCCTCGGAACAGGCGACCGTTGAGGATCAAGCCGGCGCCCACACCGTGGGAGACCTTGATGTAGGCCATGTTCTGAACGTTGCGGCCCGCGCCTTGAGCAAACTCACCGACGGCCCCGGTATTGGCATCGTTCTCGACCGCAACCGGCAGCCCGAGATGGCCGGACGCCGCGGCCCGGACATCGGTATCGGCCCAGGCCGGAAGGATGGCCCCGGCGCTTACCACGCGCCCCTCGAGGTCCACGGGGGCGGGAAGGGTCAGGCCGGCGGCGAGCAATTTTGCACGCGATATCTTCAGTTCCTGAACCATGGTGGCCAAGGTGGAATCGGCGGTGCCCAGAACCTCGGTGACCGAATGACCGCGCGGCAGGTCAAAGCGCTGACGTGCCTTGATGTCTTGATTGAGATCCGCAACGGCCACTGTGAGGTGGCGATGGCCCACATCGAGGCCCACCACGAATCCGGCGTTGTCACTGAAACGAACCAGCTGCCCACGGCGCCCGCCGTGGGACGAATCCATGGCGAGCACTCCCGCGGTCACCATCTCGTGCACGATCGAGGAGACCGTGGAAGGGGCCAAGGCCGTTTCGCGAGCAATGGTGGCCTGCGTAGTGGTCCCCAACGTCCGCATGGCATGGATGACCCGGCGCTGATTGGCCACGCGCAGTGACGTCTGTGAGCCCGGTGCTGTCTCGTAGGGGGCAGTGGTGGGGTGCAGGGACATCGTTGTCCTCAATTTCCTGTGAAGATTCTCTTGCACCGGAGTGTAGCCCGTCTTCAACTATCGAAGACAAAGCTCCTGATTGACAGAGGTTCGGACTAATTAGGCGTGGTTGGCTCTCGGACGAGTGCTCATAGCCCCTTGGCCCTACGGCGACTAAGTCACACGAGAAAGGAACCGCGCCGACACGAAGCGCGCGGCGCGGTTCCTCACGGTGCGGTCACGGTGCCGCGTGAAACAGCTTGGGCTCAGGCCTCGTCGAACAGGCGAAGTGCCATGGCCGTGTGGGTCACGGCGGCCCCGGCGCGCAGACCTGCGGCGACCATGCCCGCTTCCACGATCTGCTCGCGTGTGGCACCGGCGGCCTTGGCCTTCTTGGTGTGCACTTCGAGGCAGTAGGGGCACTGGGTGGTCAGGGCGACACCGATGGCGATGAGCTCACGGTTCAAGGGGTCGATGTGACCGCCCTCGCGACCGATGGCCGCGTCGAATGTCGCGAATTTGGTGAACTCCTCGGGTGCAAGCTTCTTCAGCTCACCCAGGAGCTTGAGGTCTTCCGGAGAATGGTAGTGATCAGCCATGAGTCATCCTGCTTTCTGTGATTACCGGTACTGACTCCCTCAGTCTGCGGTCGCGGGGGTGGCGTTGGCCAGCAGTTGACGAACCTGGTCAGGTGCATCCGAATCCGCCGCGATGAAATGGGTGTTCTTGGTGACCACCGTGGGAACCGTGGAATTGCCATCGTTGAGGGAGGCTACGTACTCCTTGGCCGCCGGATCTTCCCAGATATTGATCCACGTGGCCTTCTGGCCGTCCTCACCCAATCCGTATTCAAGGCGCTCACAGAATGGGCACCCGGGACGCCAGTAGATGGCCACGCCGTTGTTGTCGATGTGCTTGAGTGCGTCGTCTTGCGAAACCTGTGGGTACTGGGGATTCTCGGGCACGGTGGCTCCTGGGATCGAGGTGGATTGGGTCAGTTCAGAGTTATAACGGCAGAGTAGATGAGTCGATTCCGGACGACGTCATAATTGTCGCGAACAGCACATTCCGATAAGAGAATACAAACGAAGAAGGGTTCATTACATTTTTTCGTTTCACGTGAAACCTCCAGGCTCACCGGCTCTGGTGCGCGATTTCAGCAATCACTCGGTGATGAGTGACACCATGGATCTATGACCTATCCGGCGCAGAAAACTTCCCCCTCGCCGGGCGGGTCCCCGTGGCGCTTGCCGCAACTGCGACACCGAGTGGCCGTACCTCTGGTCACGGTGTTGTTGGTTGCGACCGTCGGTCGATTGCTGGTGGTCTCACCGGAAATCACGCACGGGGAGACCGCGTTGCTCGAGGGGCTTGTCCAATATCGCAACGCAGTATTCGACGCCATTGCCATGGCGGTCCAGGCTGTGCTCTCCAATGCGGGCATTGTATTGATCATCGCCATGATCACCGGGTGGCTCGCCGTCTTCCGGCGACGACCCCTGGACGCCACCGCGTTCCTCATCACGTCCCTCATGGGTTGGGCCACGATCGGTCTGGTCAAGGTCGCTGCAGAGCGCCCACGCCCGTCTTTGATGACCGGTGATCAACTTCTGGCGCTCGACGGCGCCACGTCCTTCCCGTCGGGACACACTGGTGGCGCACTCGCGATCGTGTTGGCTTTAACACTCGTGAATTTCCGCTCTTCCAAACACAACCGAATTCTATTGTTCGGTCTTGCGTTTGTGGCTCTCGTTGGACTCAGCCGTATATACGCAACCGCGCATTTTCCGCTTGACGTGCTGGTTTCCATCCCGGTGGCGTGGGCTGGTGTGATGATCGGCTGTGCAGTATCGAATGCTTTGGTGCCAGCTCTGGCCTATGGATTCGGCTGGACACAGAAAGATGTCACGGTGCCTGCACCGGGATCCAAGCGTGCGACCAGCACCGTGACTGGCGAACGAAGCGCAACTGGCGCGACCGCGGCGTCGTCGTGGGAAGCGCCCGTGACCGCACAGCAAAGCCGCCCGACCTTCGACCTCAACGAGGCGGAGGAAGACCGGGCGGCCTAGTAGCTGCTGGGCGAATCAGTCGTCCACGGTGTACCCGGCCTTGACGCACAGCACCGGGCAAGTGGCCTCCAGCAGGATGCGCTGAGTGGTGGGCGCCATGATGAGCTTGCCCACCGGCGTGCGCTTACGCGTTCCGATGACCAGCAGCTCGGCAGTGACGCGTTCACACGCGTCCAGGATGGCGTCCGCGGGGTCGCTGTCCGGGTGGACGGACACCAATTCGTGATCGATGCCGCTCTCGGCCAACAGCTCCTGGTCTTCGGCGGACGCCGCCGGTGATTCCTGTTCGGCGGGACGTCCGAAGCGTTGCTTGGGTGCGGGTGCCTGAACGATGACCAGTTTGCTGGAACGTAGTTTTGCTTCGCCGATGCTGGCCCGCAGTGCGGCGCGTCCGGCGGGGGTCGGTAGGTAGCCGACGACAATGCTCATGGGTGTCTCCCTGGTACGTGAGGAACGAATGCTTTAGCGGTCGGTGTCTTCCAGGTGTGCGAGATCTTCCGGGTGGTGGAAGCGGGTGCGGCGGCCGGTGAACAAACGGTCGTAGAGGAAGTTCAGCAGCCAGAGCAGCACGCCCAGCCCAATGAGTATCACGGCAATCTGGTACTCGATGGGGTCCTGCGCCCACGGGCCCAGAAGGTAGGCACAGGTGATGGTGCCCAGGTAGGGCAGGACCTTGGGAGCGTGGAAGTACGCGTGATCCTCCTGTGACTTGTCACGGCGCAAAATGATCGCCGCAATGTTGACCACCGTGAACACGGCCAGCAACAGCAATGCCGTGGTGCCGCCCAGGGCTGAAGCCGTTCCCTTACCCATGAAGTTGTTGACGATCAGGATGAGGGCCATGCCCAGCACGGTGGTGAAGATGATGGAGGTCCACGGCGTACGGCGCTCCGGGAGCACCTTGCCGAGGATCCCGGGAATCACACCCTGGCGCGCCATGCCGTAGAGCAAACGGGATGCCATGAGCATGTTGATCAGCGCGGTGTTGGCCACGGCGATGATGGTCAGGAACGGGTAGATGGAGTCGATCGGAATACCCGGTGCGCCGATACGTACCACGTCCAGCAACGGGGTGGTGGATTCACCCAGCTGACCGATGGGCACGATGGCCACGGTGAAGATCGAGACCAGCACGTAGACCACCAGCGTGATGCTCAGGCCCAGCAGCATGACGCGAGGGAAGTTCCGAGTGGGGTCCTTGGTCTCCTCGACCATGTTGACCGAGTCCTCGAAGCCCACGAACGAGAAGAACGCCAAGGAGGTTACCGCGGTCAGGGCCATGAAGATGCTCTTGTCCTCGGAGGTTTCGAAGACCACGGTCTGGCTGAAGTCCGCATTGCCCTGAGATGCGGCCCAGAAGCCCACCAGGATCACGATCAGCAGGCCCGTGAGTTCGATGCACGTGAGCACCACGTTGAGTTTCACGGATTCGGACACACCGCGCAGGTTGATGAGAGCCAGGATGCCCAGGAACACGATGGCTACCACGGAGATACCGAACGGGCTCAGCTCCAGGTGGAAGCCCTTAGCAAAGTTGGATGCTACTGCGGACGAAGCGGTAGCGGCAGATGTCAGGCCGGAGCACAGCACGGCAAACGTCACCAGGAAGGTGATGAAGTGGATGCCGAAGGCCTTGTGCGTGTAGAGAGCTGCGCCCGAGGCACCCGGGTACTTGGTGACCAGCTCCAGGTAGGAGAACGCGGTGATGGTGGCCACCGCGAAAGCGATCAGGATGGGTGCCCACGCAGCACCGCCGATTTCGCCGGCGATATTGCCGGTCAGAGCGTAGACGCCGGTGCCCAAGATGTCGCCCACAATGAACAACAGCAGTAGTCCAGGTCCCATGACCCGTTTCAGTTCGTGGGATTCACCGGTTTTCGGATCGTTGCCTTTGACTCCCGCCGACGACGCAGTGGCACCTTGGCCGGGGGACGTTTCGTTGCTCATGAGGACCTCTTGCTACAAGGGGGCGCTGTCCACAATCCGAGGTGAGATCAGGGACTGTGAGGCGGTGCCGAACGTAATTGTTACGTGAGGTCAATGTAGGCGATTCACGTCACACTTCATAGGGCAACACGATGTGCAGAACGCCCCGCGCTTCTCGAAGAGGTGCGGGGCGTTCGGAACGGCCGGAGCGGCGTCGTCTGTGAAGGAACTACCGAATGCCACGCATGCGATTGAGGATGGGTTTGGACGCCACCAACATCAGGATGCCGAGACCAACGGTGACCGCACCCAACGTGCCGAAGTAGGCGGTCTCGTTTTCAGCGGAGTAGAACGAGGCCAGCGAACCGGATAGCGCCGTGCCCAGAGCGAGAGCAAGGTTGAAGAGAGCGACCATCTGTACCGGATACTTGCGCGGTGCGAGTTTGGTGGCCAACGACAAGCCAACCGGAGACAGGAACAGCTCACCCATGGTGGCCACGAACAGGATCAGAACGATCCAGCCGATGAATACCGGGTCCGAATTGACCTGCGTAAGGAAGAGCAAGAACGCCGCGCCGATCAGCAACAGTGCGATGCCGAATTTGGTGGGCGTTGCGGGGGCCCGATTGCCCAATTTGGTCCACACTCCCGCGAACACCAAGGAGAAGACGATGATGAAGAACGGATTGATGGACACCACCAATGACGGAGGTATCTGCCAACCGAAGAAATTCAGGTCGAGACGAGTATCCGCATAGATCGCGATTACCGTGAACTGCTGCTGGAACAGTGCGAAGAATGCCGCTGTGGCAATGAACATCGGCACGAACGCGATGATGCGAGAGTGCTCGTCCGGTGAGAGTTCCTTGTCACGCAGCATCATGGTGAACAACGCGATGGTTGCTAGCACGGTGACCAGCACCACGGCATCGGCCAGATTGGTCGGGTTCAATACGCCCGTCAAGAACAGAACGATAATTAGAGCAATGCCGCCCAACGCAATGCCGACCCATTTGGCGTACTGCGAGTGGGGTAAGGGATTGGCCACCGTGTGCACGGTCTCGGGCAAACCCTTGCGCGTCAGGACGTACTGAGTCAGGCCGAAGGCCATACCAATGGCCGCCAGGGCGAAGCCCCAGTGGAAGCCCCAGGCACCCCACGCGAAGCTGGTCAGGAGTGGACCGAACAGGCCACCGATGTTCACACCCATGTAGTAAATCGAGAAGCCCGCATCGCGGCGCGGATCCTGGCGGCTGTACAAGGTGCCCACAAGGTTCACGCACGTGGTCTTCAGGCCACCCGAACCTACCGCGATACACACCAGCCCGATGGCCAAGCCGGCCACGTGAGGAATCAGCGACAGTGAGAGGTGCCCGATCATGATCAGCACCGCTGACGCGAGCATGGTCCGTTCGGAACCGATCAGACGGTCGGCGATCCAACCGCCCAGGATGGAGCACAAGTACACGGTGCCGCCATAGGCGCCCACGATCCCGGCTGCTACGCCTTCGTCAATGCCCAAACCACCGTCGGTGGTTTGGTAGTACATGTAGTACAGGACGAGCGCCTGCATACCGTAGAAGGAAAACCGTTCCCACAACTCCACGCTGAACAGGTTGGCCAACATGCGTGGCTGGCCCAGGAAGTGCTTGCCCGAGGGGTTGTGGGGATCAAAGTGAAGGTTGGGGGAACCCGGCGCGGTTGTGGCGGCACCATCCCCTGGTGTGGTGTGTCTCATACCACATTATTGTCCACCCGGTGGGTATATTAAGACGAACGTGTCGGAGTCCTGGAGGGTCTCTATTTCCTCGTTTCCGCTAGTCAAAGGGCGATAAAAATGATTGCGATACGCCTGACGCTTACCTGATGAAACCCTGTTTTTTACAGCCACGACCGGTCTCCCAGCGACGACGGCGCTCGTCGGGTGCAGAACGCCCCGCGCCTCTCGAAGAGGTGCGGGGCGTTCGGAACGGCCGGAGCGACGTCGTCGGTGGAGTATTTACCGAACGCCGCGCATGAGGCGCGTGATGGGCTTGGCCAGCAGGAGCAGGACA
>JAKDKI010000387.1 GCA_030453435.1 Kocuria sp. | reverse complement strand
GCGTGCTCGGACATGCCCACGGCCTCGGTCCAGGACTTGGGGATCACCAGGCCCACGATGTGTCCGACGAGCACCGCCAGAATGCCGAAGTGGAACAGCGGTGAGGCAATCCTCAGCAGTCGGGATTCGTAGAGCTGGGACGAACGGGTGGTCCAACCGAACTGGTCGTACTTGTAGCGCCAAATCACCCCGCCAATGAGTACCGCCATCACCACGTAGGGCAGCACTCCCCACAGAAGAGAGTCGAGAACGTTCACTGGTTACCTCCGGTCATGGGCAGGAGTCGGGGGTCGTAGGCATCCAGACCCACGGATTCGGTGGGCGGACCGTAACCCGCCATACGCGCCACCGCTGACTCGTCCTCCGGGGACGGTCCGGGCAGCGTTGAGCACACCAGTTCCACCACGCACGCGTGGGGCAAATTGTCACGCAGCAGCGCCAGTCGCAGTAGCTCGAGCGAGGGTCGGTAACGCTGCAGCAGCTCGAACCCGTCTTCCGGGGAGACGCGCGCCGCGAACTCCAACACGACGGGCAGGTGGTCCGGCAGTTCTTCGTCCCCGAAGACGCAACCGTGCGCGCGGTAGACCTGCTTGAACGCTGATAACGCCTCACCTCGACGGCGCGTGTCACCGTCCGTCCAATAGGTCAGGTGCAGGCTGTGACGGCGCGAGAGGTCGTATTCCTGGACGTAGTCGCCCTGGATTTCCCGCAGGTCACCCTCGCGCAGCCAGCGGGTCAGGGGTTCGACGGCGCTCGGGGCCACCCCGACCTCGGTCAGGGCGTCCTCGAGCACGGGCAGCTGGTCGATGAGTTCCCGGTCCGGATAGCCCAGAAGCACCGCCGCAGCCTGGCGGATGACCGCCGAGCGTTGCGGATGACGGTCCCGGTACTCGGGAACATCCACGGTGCCTTTGGTGGCCTTACCCAGCAGGGTGGAGAGCAGCCCCATCATCGACCCCCACTGGCACCGGCGGTGCCCTGATCAGGACGAGAACCCGAGTTCTCCGCGGTGGTCGGCATAGTTGCCGCGTCCTCCTGATTCCGGGCGGGGAACAACCCGTCCGGGCTGCCGTTGCCGTCCCAGTTGAGCAGGTTCACGCGCCCGGCCAGTTGCTCGTTACCCGTGGGGTCATCCCCCATTTGGCGCGAGCGCAGCGCCTGGAAGTTCTCCACGGCCACCGGCATCGGGCGGCCCGAGGCCTCACCGAACACACCGGTCTGACCCATGCCGGGCCCGCCGTCCACATCCAGCGAGCAGCCGATCTCTTCCAGGTTGTGGGCGTCCTCCACGTGGGCCGCGGGAATCACGTAGCGCTCGTCGTACTTGGCGATCGCCATGAGACGGTACATCTGCTGGATTTCGGAACCGGTCATGCCCACGGCCTCCGCAATGGACTCGTCAGGTTCGTCACCCAGGGTGATGTTGCGCATGTAGGCGCGCATCGCGGCCAGCTTGCGCAGCACGTTGGTCACGAGCTCGGTGTCACCGGCGGTGAACAGCTCGGCGAGGTACTCCACCGGGATGCGCAGACTCTCGATGGCACCGAACAAGTTCTCCGGGTCCTCGCCGTCGTGGCCCTGTTCCTTGAGCAGATCCACGATGGGAGACAGCGGCGGCACGTACCAGACCATGGGCATGGTGCGGTACTCGGGGTGCAGCGGCAGCGCCACGCGCAGTGTCTTGGCCAGCGCGTACACCGGTGACTTGCGAGCGGCGTCGAGCCAGTCCTCCGGGATGCCCTCCTGACGAGCGGCGGCAACGACCTCGGGGTCGTTGGGATCGAGCATGAGGTCCAACTGGGCCTCGTACAGATCCTGCTCGTTGGGGGTCGCGGCGGCCTGGGTGACCTTATCGGCGTCGTACAGGAAGATGCCGATGTAACGCATGCGGCCCACGCACGTCTCCGCGCACACCGTGGGGATACCCACCTCGATACGGGGGTAGCAGAACGTGCATTTCTCGGCCTTGCCGGACTTGTGGTTGTAGTAGATCTTCTTGTACGGGCAGCCCGTCACACACTGACGCCAGCCGCGGCACTGGTCCTGGTCCACCAGCACAATGCCGTCCTCGGCGCGCTTGTAAATGGCGCCGGAAGGGCAGGCCGCCATGCAGGACGGGTTCAAGCAGTGCTCGCACAACCGCGGCAGGTAGAACATGAAGGTCTGTTCGAACTCGAACTTGATCCGGTCGTTGGCTTCCTTGTGAAGCTTCTGGATGATCGGATCCAGGTGACCCATTTCCGTGGCGCCGCCGAGATCGTCGTCCCAGTTGGCCGACCATTCGACCTTGGTGTCCTCACCCGTGATCAGGGACTTGGGGCGAGCCACCGGGAAGTCATCACCGGCGGGTGCGTTGACCAGGTTCTCGTAATCGTAGGTCCAGGGCTCGTAGTAGTCCTTCAACTCCGGCTGAACCGGGGAAGCGAACAACTGGGCGAGCTTTTTGAGCTTGCCGCCGGACTTCAACTTGAGGTTGCCGCGCTTGTTGAGTTCCCAGCCACCCTTCCAGGTTTCTTGGTCCTCGTAACGGCGCGGGTACCCCTGACCCGGGCGGGTCTCCACGTTGTTGAACCACACGTACTCGGTACCGGCACGGTTGGTCC
>JAKDKI010000386.1 GCA_030453435.1 Kocuria sp. | reverse complement strand
ACAGGAACCCGGAGGTTTTGACTGTGGAGCCTAGGAGATTCGAACTCCTGACATCCGCCTTGCAAAGGCGGCGCTCTACCAACTGAGCTAAGGCCCCTTCTTCAATTGCGGCTCACCTGCCGGTGGGCCAGATCCCTGACTGTGTCAGTCGACGGGATCCACAGCTGAGTCCCATGCTTCGCGTTTGGCTTCCGCCTCACGCCAAGCTTTGAAAGCTGCGACCGACAGGCCAGCGAGTGCAGCCAGTGCTGCGATTCGTGCCTTCATCGCTACCTCCACACGATTTTACTCGTGAACTCAGTGAGTGGGCGTACCAGGAATTGAACCTGGGACCTCTTCGTTATCAGCGAAGCGCTCTAACCGTCTGAGCTATACGCCCGTAGCACGGTCGACCAACAAGCTAACTTCTTGGTTGACCGAGCTGAAACTTTACCGGAGGTTTTCCCCGGCGCCAAATCGTGGACCGATCAGTCGTCGGTCAGGGTCACCCCGATACCGCCGATCAGTGCGGCCGCGATGTTGTACAACAGCGCGCCCAGCACGGACAGTGCGGTCAGCAGAATCACGTTGACCACGGAGATGATCGTTGCGAACAGCGCCACGTTACCCAAGGACAGGAATTCCTTGACGTCCGTACCGCCGGCGTTGCCGCCGAGCATCGACAGCATCTCGTTGATGCCGTCGAACAGTCCGGTGAGGTTCAGCACGAGCCACAGCACCAGGGATGCCACGACCGTGATGATGCCCAGCGCAACGGAGAGCAAGAAAGCCAGCTTGAGCACCGACCAGGTGTCGACCTTGGACACCACGAGCCGCGCGCGGCGCACCTTGGCGCGGGGCGCTGGACGAACCAGGCCCTTGTTGCCCTGCTGGTTCTGCGGCTTCTTAGCAGCGGGCGTAGCCTGCTTCTTCTCTGCGGTTTTGGTTCCGCCCTTGGCGGGACTCACCGAAGAGTTCTTCGCGGGCTTGGCGCCCTTTGAGGCTGAGCTTGCGCTCATGCTTCACCTCCGTTGTCGTTGTTTTCCAACGCTACTGCATCGTCCGAGGTTGCCTCGACATCAATGCCCTGGTCCGCGGCATCTTCCTGAGCTTCTTCGGGGACGACGTCGCCGCCCTCCTCGACCTCGGAATCAACCTTTTTCTCGATCTCGCGTTCGGCGTTGTGAGCAACACCCACGATGTGATCGGAGGGGCCCGGCTTGGCGAAGATCACGCCCATGGTGTCGCGACCGCGAGCGGGTACTTCGGCCACGTTGGAACGGACCACCTTGCCCGCGGACATGACCACGAGGACCTCGTCCGCTTCGCCCACGATCAGGCCACCGACCAATCCGCCGCGATCATCGGCGAGCTTGGCCACCTTGATGCCCAGACCGCCACGACCCTGCACACGGTATTCGCTGACCGCGGTGCGCTTGGAGTAGCCGCCCTCGGTCACTACGAAAACGTAGGCGTCATCGGTGACCACGTTGGCGGACAGGAGTTCGTCACCGTCGCGGAACTTCATGCCGGTCACGCCGGACGTCGCCCGGCCCATGGGACGCAGCGCGGCGTCGTCGGCGGTGAACCGCAACGACTGGCCGAGGTGCGAAATCATCATGATGTCGTCTTCGGGAGTGGCGAGCATGGCCGAGACCAGCTCGTCGTCATCACGCAGGTTGATGGCGATCACGCCGGCGGTGCGGTTGGTGTCGTAGTCGGACAGGCGCGATTTCTTGACCAGGCCGCGGCGGGTAGCCAGCACCAGGTACGGAGCATCCTGATACGTGCGCAACTGCATGACCTGGGCGATCCGCTCGTCCGGCTGGAACTCCAGCAGGTTGGCCACGTGCTGCCCCTTGGCGTCGCGGCCGGCCTCGACCAGCTCGTACGCCTTGGCGCGGTACACGCGACCGAACGTGGTGAAGAACAGGATCCAGTTGTGCGTGGTGGTGACAAAGAAGTGCTCCACCACGTCACCGCCGCGCAGCTGGGCGCCCTTGATGCCGCGGCCACCACGGTGCTGCGAGCGGTACTCGTCCGAGCGCGTGCGCTTGACGTATCCGTCGCGGGTGATGGTGACGACCACTTCCTCTTCGGGAATGAGGTCTTCCATGGACATGTCGCCGTCGTAGCCGAACAGGATCTCGCTGCGGCGATCGTCACCGTAGTGGTTGACGATGTCCGCGAGTTCTTCGGAGATGATCTCACGCTGGCGGTCCTCGGAGGCGATGATCGCCTGGTACTCGGCAATCAAACGCTCGAGCTCCGCGTGGCGGTCCTGGATCTTCTGACGTTCCAGGGCTGCCAAGCGGCGCAGCTGCATGTTGAGGATCGCCTGGGCCTGGGCCTCGTCGATGTCGAGCAGCTCCATGAGCCCGTTACGAGCTTCCTCCACGGTGGGAGAACGGCGGATCAAGGCGATGACCTCATCCAGTGCGTCGAGCGCCTTGAGGAGGCCGCGCAGAATGTGTGCTTCTTCCTCGGCCTGCTTGAGGCGGTACCGGGTGCGACGCACGATGACTTCCATCTGGTGCGTGACCCAGTGATGCACGAACGCATCCAGGGACAGGGTGCGCGGCACACCGTCCACGAGCGCCAGCATGTTCGCGGAGAAGTTCTCCTGCAGCTG
>JAKDKI010000006.1 GCA_030453435.1 Kocuria sp. | reverse complement strand
GCGGCACACCGTCCACGAGCGCCAGCATGTTCGCGGAGAAGTTCTCCTGCAGCTGGGTGTGCTTGTAGAGGTTGTTCAGGACCACCTTGGGAACGGCATCGCGCTTGAGCACGATCACCAGACGCTGACCGGTACGACCGGAGGTTTCGTCACGCATGTCCGCGATGCCTTGCACGCGGCCATCCTTGACGAGATCGGCGATCTTCACGGCAAGGTTGTCCGGGTTCACCTGGTACGGCAGCTCGGTGACCACCAGGCACGTGCGACCGTGGATCTCCTCCACGTTGACCACCGCGCGCATGGTGATGGAACCGCGACCGGTGCGGTAGGCGTCCTCGATGCCCTTGTGCCCCAGGATCTGGGCGCCCGTGGGGAAGTCCGGACCCTTGACGCGCTTGATGAGTTCTTCGAGCAGGGTCTCGCGATCCACCGTGGGGTTCTGCAGGTACCACTGCACACCGTCCGCCACTTCCCGCAGGTTGTGCGGCGGAATGTTGGTGGCCATACCCACGGCAATGCCGGAGGAACCGTTGACCAGCAGGTTGGGGAAGCGTGCCGGTAGAACGGTGGGTTCTTGCTGCTTGCCGTCGTAGTTGTCCTGGAAGTCCACGGTGTCCTCGTGGATGTCCCGGACCATCTCCATGGCCAGCGGCGCCATCTTGGTCTCGGTGTAACGCGGGGCCGCAGCGCCGTCATTACCGGGCGAACCGAAGTTACCCTGGCCCAGCGCGAGCGGGTAGCGCATGATCCAGCCCTGGATCAGACGCACCAGGGCGTCGTAGATCGCGGAGTCACCGTGCGGGTGATAGTTACCCATCACGTCGCCGACCACGCGCGCGCACTTGTTGAACGAACGCTCGGGGCGGTAACCGCCGTCGAACATCGTGTAGATCACGCGGCGGTGCACGGGCTTCAATCCGTCGCGCACATCCGGCAGCGCACGGCCCACGATCACGGCCATGGCGTAATCAAGGTACGAGCGCTGCATCTCGGTCTGCAGGTCAACCTGCTCCACGTGGTCGCCGCTGCTCACGACGACGGCGCCCTCGTTTGTTTCGAGCTCGGTCGAGTTCTCGGGGTCGACCGGGACGTTTCCGTCCGGAGTCTCGTCACTCATTCGTTGCTATCCGTTTCTTCTCAGATCCCACAGTTCAACATTCGTGCCTCATATGGAATATGCGGCAGACGACATGTTCTAGATGTCGAGGAACCGAATGTCTTTGGCGTTCTGCTGGATGAATTCTCGGCGGGACTCCACGTCCTCGCCCATGAGCACCGAGAACACCTGGTCCGCCGCAGCGGCGTCGTCCATGGTGACCTGCAACAGCGTGCGGTGCTCGGGGTCCATGGTGGTCTCCCACAGCTCGGTGTAGTCCATCTCGCCCAGACCCTTGTAACGCTGGATGCCGTTGTCCTTGGGCAGGCGACGGTTGTTGGCCATGCCCTTGGCCACGGCCTCGTCACGCTCGGCATCCGAGAACACGTAATCGTGGGGGGCGTTGGACCACTTGATGCGGTACAGCGGCGGCTGAGCCAGGTACACGTAACCGTGCTCGATGAGCGGGCGCATGAACCGGAACAACAGCGTGAGCAGCAGCGTGGTGATGTGCTGGCCGTCCACGTCCGCATCGGCCATGAGCACGATCTTGTGGTAGCGGGCCTTCTCGATGTCGAAGTCATCGCCGATGCCCGCGCCGAACGCGGTGATCATGGACTGCACCTCGGCGTTGGACAGTGCACGATCCAGGCGAGCGCGCTCCACGTTCAGGATCTTTCCGCGCAACGGCAGGATGGCCTGGTGGGCGGGATCGCGACCCTGCACCGCCGAGCCTCCCGCGGAGTCACCCTCTACGATGTAGATCTCGGACAGCGTGGGGTCCTTGGACGAGCAGTCCTTGAGCTTGCCCGGCATACCACCGGACTCCAGCAGGCCCTTGCGGCGCGTGGTCTCACGGGCCTTACGCGCAGCCATGCGGGCCTGTGACGCGTAGATCGCCTTGCGGATGATGTCCTTGGCCGAGTTCGGGTTGCGCTCGAGCCAGTCTCCGAAGAGGTCGAACATCTCACGCTGCACGAAGGTCTTGGCCTCGGAGTTGCCCAGCTTGGTCTTGGTCTGGCCCTCGAACTGGGGTTCGCCCAGCTTGATGGAAACCACGGCGGTCAAACCCTCACGGACGTCGTCACCGGTGAGGTTTTCGTCCTTGTCGCGTAGCAACTTGTTCTCACGCGCGTAACGGTTGATCAACGTGGTCAGAGCCGAGCGGAAGCCCTCTTCGTGGGTGCCGCCCTCGTGGGTGTTGATGGTGTTGGCGTAGGTGTGCACCGACTCGGTGAACGAGGTGGTCCACTGCAGGGCCAACTCCAACGACATCTGCTTGTCTTCGTCTTCCACTTCCAACGCAATGACGTCGTTGTGGATCAGATCCGCCTTCTTGGAAGAGTTCAGGAAGGTCACGTAGTCCAACAGGCCGTTGTCGTACTTGTACACCACCTGCAGGTCACCGTTGGCGTTGGTGTGGGTCTCGCCGTTCACCGCGTTGACGGTGCCGCCATCCTGGCCCTCGACCGGCTCCTCTTCGGAAACCTTGGCCTCAGCGCCGGCAATTTCCTCGCCGGTCTCGTCCTTCTGACGCTCGTCCGTGAGCGTGATGCGCAGGCCCTTGTTCAGGAAGGCCATCTGCTGGAAACGGGCACGCAGCGTCTCGAAATCGAAATCAACGCTCTCGAAGATCTCGGGGTCCGGGTAGAACGTCTGCGTAGTGCCGGTTTCTTCGGTGGCCTCGCCCTTTTGGAGCTTGCCCTGCGGGATACCGCCGTTGGCGAAGTCCATGCGCCACGCATAGCCCTGACGACGCACCACGGTCTTCACGCGTGCGGACAGGGCATTCACCACGGAGATGCCCACACCGTGCAGACCACCGGAAACCGCATACCCGCCGCCACCGAACTTACCGCCGGCGTGCAGGATGGTCATGACCACCTCTACGGTGGGCTTGCCCTCGCTGGGGTGCATGTCCACGGGGATACCGCGACCGTTGTCGGTGACGCGCACGCCGCCGTCCGCCTGAAGCGTGATCTCGATGTGATCGCAGTAGCCGGCGAGTGCCTCATCGACCGAGTTGTCGACCACCTCGTACACCAGGTGGTGCAGCCCGCGAGGTCCGGTTGAACCGATGTACATCCCCGGACGTTTCCTGACGGCCTCCAGGCCTTCCAGAACGGTGATATCGCTGGCACCGTATTCGTGCTGTAGGGGATCCTCTGTAGCCACGGGGTCTCCGGTCCTCCTGCATAATCGACGTAGATCGATTGGTCGGCCCACATAAATACAGCCGATGAGACGGCGCGCGGCTCATCGGCTGGCGGGGCGAAAAGATCTTGTACCGCAATTCTACCGGATAAAGCGCTCAACGGCCCGCAGACGCCCCGAGGGGTCGATCTGCTGGGGGACCACATGAGCCGGGGGTCATTCCGAGATTTCCGGCATCTACAGCCTCATCCGTCAGATGTAACCGTGTTATCCGTAGGTATCGCGGGGTCCGCGGCCCTGTACGGTCCATCGACCCTTCTTCCAGCTGGGCCCCACGGGTCCGTGAATCTCGAGCTTGGTCACGATGCCCTCGCCCAGCCGATCCGCAAAGGTCCGCAGGATCTGCGACTGCATGAGTCGCAGCTGGGTGGCGTACGCGGTGGAATCGCACCGTACGCGCACCACGGTGTCCTCGAAACTCTCGGGCCACGTGTGTTCTGCATTGCGCGCCCCCACCAACGAGGCCCAGTCCGCGAGCACGCTGCTGACGTTCACCGGGGTCTTCCACCCCCGGTGAGCAATCAGCGAGTCCACGATATTGCCCAGTTTCCGCGGATCCCGCGCGGACTTGCCGGGCCCCGAATAGCCACCCATCTGCCGAGCATCCACGGGCCGGTTGTAGCGCTGCTTGAGCGCCGGCGATCCGGTGCCGTCCTCCATGGCTTGCCCGAAGAACTTCATGTTCTTGGCAGCCGCCGCTTTGGACAGTCGCGAGTCGCCGCGCTCCTGGGCGGCGCGGCGCACCCGCTGCAGGGCAGAGGCGGCTGCATCGACAACGTCTTCCCGGGCCGGATCAGCCATGCTCACCCTGGTCTCGTGGGTCCTGAACCGACGACGACGTCGCATCGCGTTCCCCTGCGGAAAGGTCGCGTTCCTCGTCGACCTGGGGAGCGGGCAGATCCTCGGAAGGTGACTGTTCGCCCGGGACCTGCTCGAGCGCCGTCGTCGAATCCGTGACCTCGACCTGGCCGGGGCTTACACGGACCACCCGGTGGGGATTCTCGCGCAACGCGTCGGGAAGGTCCTCGTCCACCGCAGCGGTCACCAGAACCTGCTCGGCCTGTTGGACCAACAAGGCCAGTTTCTGCCTGCGCCGCGCGTCCAGTTCCGCAAACACATCATCGAGAATCAGCACGGGCGCCGCACCCTCGCTGGGATCGTCCGCCACATGGACGTACCAGGACCCCAACCGCAAGGCCAAGGCCGTGGACCATGTCTCACCGTGGGAGGCGTAACCCTTGGCCGGGGTGTCTCCCAGGGAAATCACCATGTCATCCCGGTGCGGCCCCACCAGGGTGATCCCGCGTTCCTGCTCCTGTTGTGCGACTCTTTCGAAGGCCTGGAGCATCAGCTCGTAAAGATCCTGCACGGAGAAGTGTTCCAGGGCTGCGACGTCTGCAGAGGGGTCCAAGGACGAGCACTCGTAGTGCAGTCCTACGTGCTTGGACCCGTCGGTGAGCTGCTGATAAGCCCGGTCCACTTCCGGTTCCAATGCCTTGAGCAGCTGTAACCGTGCACCCATGACCGCGGCCCCGGCGCGAGCCAGTTGGTCGTTCCACACGGTCAAGGTGGCCTGGTGAGAATCCGAGAGCTGACGCGAGTAACGAGCAGACTTCAGCAGCGCGTTGCGTTGTTTCAGAGCCCGCTCGTAATCGCTGCGAGCGGCCGCCAACACCGGACGCATGGACGTGGCCAGGTCGTCCAGGAACTTCCTGCGGTGCCCAGGATCGCCTTTGACCAAGGTCAGGTCTTCCGGGGAGAACACCACCGTGTGGAGCACACCCACGGCTTCCCGGGCTCGAACCGGAGCAGCGCGGTTGATCTGTACCCGGTTGGCTCGGCGGTCGTTGAGTTCGAATTCAAGGACCGTCTGCTGGGTGGCCCGGCGGATCCGGACGCGCACGATCGCTCGTTCGGAACCCGTTTTGATCAGCGGGGTATCGCTGGCCACGCGGTGGGAGGACAGGTTGGCCGCCCAGTCGACGGCCTCGACCACGTTGGTTTTACCCACGCCGTTGGGACCTACGAATACGGTCAGCCCGCGTTCCAGGGGCAGATCGAGACTCGCGTAGGTCCTGAAATCCAGCAGGGACAGGTGGTCTACGAACACACGATCACTGGTTGGGCAACCGCACCGGCATCAGCAGGTACTTGTAATCCACGTTGTCCTCGCCGTCCAGCTCTTCCTGGGCGGACAGAACCGCGGGCTTGGGCGGAGCGGTGAACGAGAAGCGCACGTACTGCGAATCGAACGCGTGCAGACCCTCGGAAAGGTACGTGGGGTTGAACGCCACGGTGATGTCGTCACCGTTGAGCTGAGCGTCCAGGACCTCGGAGGCCTGGGCGTCCTCGCCGGTGCCGGCATCCAGGGCGACCTGGCCCTGGGTGAAGGCCAACCGGACCGGAGTGTTTCGCTCGGCAACCAGGGAGACACGACGGACAGCTTCCACCAGGTCCGCGGTCTTGACGGCAGCGGTGATGGGCGTGTTTTCCGGGAACAGCGAGCGAATCTTGGGGTACTCGCCGTCGATCAACAGGCTGGTGGTCCTACGCCCGCCGGATTCGAAACCGACCAACTCGGCGTTGTCGGCCAGCGCCACGTTGACGTCACCGGAAGCACCCAGTGTCTTGGCGATGTCGTTCAACGTCTTGGCCTTGATGAGGGCGGCCGTGGAGATCGTGGGGTCCGAAGGACGCCACGTGAGCTCACGCATGGCCAAGCGGTAACGGTCGGTGGCGAGCAGCGTGATCTTCTCGCCCTCGATCTCCATGCGGACACCCGTGAGGATGGGCAGGGTGTCGTCCTTGGACGCAGCGATGTTGACCTGGCCCACGGCGTGAGCGAATTCGTCTCCGGCAATGACACCAGACAGCTCCGGAAGCGCGGGAAGCTGAGGGTAGTCATCGACCGGCATGGCGGCGAGATTGAACTTGGACGACTTACACGTGAGCGTGACCTTCCCGCCTTCGGCTTCTACCTGAACGGGTGCCGAGGGCAAAGAACGGCAGATGTCCGCAAGCAGACGACCGGAGACCAGGGTGGTGCCCTCTTCCTGAACATCAGCACTGATGGTCAGACGAGCAGAGATCTCGTAGTCGAAGCTGGCAATCGACAGTGATCCGCCTTCCGCCTTGATGAGCAGACCGGAAAGCACCGGTACCGGAGGGCGTGGTGACAAAGATCGTGCCGTCCATGTGACTGCTTCAGCCAGTACGTCGCGCTCGACGGAGAACTTCACGGCAATGCCCCTTTGGTCTAAAAATATGTAACTCGCCGTGTGCATCGTATCCGCCTTGAGCCACGAGTATCGAGCCGGGAGTACTCCGGTGGAGTGCGGAAACTTGTAATTACAGGTTCTCAGCGGAGCGTGGACCGAGGGATGGGGGCAGGATTTTTGTTATTCGGTGGATTTCTCTTTAAGGGTAAGAGTGTTAATAACCCATGTGGAAACTGTGGATAACTGCCTGCTTTCCGCTGTTTGAACCGGTCGAGCCTGTTGACGTCCTGTGCTTAACTTCGTGCCTGTCTGTGGCCGGTCAGTGCACAACTTCCGCGGTATTCCGCGGGATCCACAGCTCCGTCCCCTGCTCGGGTCGGGTTATCCACCGAAGCTCTGACGTTGTCCACAAAGTTTTCCACATCGACCGATTTAAGGTTGTGCACAACCCGTCCACACGGCCGTCTAGAACTGTGCATGGAGCGGCGTCGTTGCTGGTCCCGTGCGGCGGGAACCTGTGGATGAATCACAAAAATAGGGCCCCGACCAATCGGCCGGGACCCTGAACTACTGCGAAGAAGTGGGCTCAGCCCTCGCGGGACTGCTGCTTGATGCGGTTGGTCAGCTCCGTGACCTGATCAAAAATCTGACGCCGTTCGGCCATCAGGGTGCGAATCTTGCGATCCGCGTGCATCACGGTGGTGTGATCACGGCCGCCCAGTTCTTGGCCGATCTTCGGCAGGGACATGTCCGTGAGCTCGCGCAACAGGTACATGGCAATCTGCCGTGCGGTCACGAGCGTGCGGGTACGTGACTTGGATTTGAGCTCATCCAACGTGATGTTGAAGAAGGCCGCGGTCTGTCCCAGGATCGACGCGGCCGTAATTTCCTGGCCGCCGTCCTCGGTGATGAGGTCCTTGAGCACCAGCTCGGCCAGCGGCAGATCCACTGCTTGTTTGTTCAGTGAGGCGAAAGCGGTGACGCGGATCAGTGCGCCCTCGAGCTCGCGAATATTGGTGGAGATGTGTGAAGCGATGTACTCCATCACGTCATCCGGAGCATCCATGCCCTCGCTGATGGCCTTCTTGCGGAGAATCGCGATACGTGTTTCCAACTCCGGCGGCTGCACATCCGTGATCAATCCCCACTCGAAGCGGGAGCGCATGCGCTCGGCGAAACCTGTCAGCTGCTTGGGAGGCATGTCCGAGGTGATCACGATCTGCTTCTCGTGATTGTGCAGGGCATTGAACGTGTGGAAGAACTCTTCCTGCGTGTGTTCCTTGCCGGCCAGGAACTGGATGTCGTCGATCAGCAGCATGTCCACGTTGCGGTAGATGCCCTTGAACGAGGAACCCTCGTCATCGCGGATCGAGTTGATGAAGTCATTGGTGAACTCTTCCGAGTTCACGTAGCGCACGCGTAGCTTGGGATAAAGGCGCTTGGCGTAGTGGCCGATGGCGTGCAGCAAGTGGGTCTTACCCAGCCCTGAATCCCCATATATGAACAACGGGTTATATGCCTTGGCCGGTGTCTCTGCCACGGCAAACGCTGCGGCGTGGGCGAAACGGTTGGACTGGCCGATCACGAACGAGTCGAACACGTACTTGGGGTTCAACCGCGCGGAGCTGTCCCACTCGGCATCCGACGGGCTGGTATCCGTGCCGTTGGTGGTGCTGAGCGGTTCGCGCGGCCGCACCGGCGGTGCGGCCTGCGGGTCTCGACGCGGCGGTAGATCCTCATAATCACGCGTGGTGGATTCCGCAGCCATGGTGTCGGTCAACCCACTGGGGACCGGACTCGGGTGGTCGGTGCGGGGAACATCCACGCCCGGGGTTGCCGGTGTCGACGGTGTGCTGCGGTTGCGCTCGGCCTCGAGCTCCTCGATGGAGTGCACTGGGGAATCGACGGCGGGAGCGGGAGCCTCATGCTCCGGCGGAGTCAGGCCGAGTTCGGTATCCACCACGAACGCGACCAACGTTTCCGGACCGAAAACACGGCCCACTGCCTCGTCCAGTACGGCGGCCATGCTGCGGTGCTGGAAGTACTCACGGGTGCGCTCATTGGGAACGGCCACCAAAAGCGTGGTGCCCATGAGGCCCTGGGGCTCGGAGAGCGAGATGAAGCCACGGGACCGGCCGGTCACGCTGGGATGTTCCTTCATGTACCGGACGCATTCGGCCCACTGTTGGAGCAGGGGCTGATTGTCCTGATACATGTATTTCTCCTGACGGTAGCGGCGGGTCGAGGCTAGTTTTCCACAGAGTTGTACACAGCGGTGGATAAACCAGAGTGGGGGAACCCGTAACGGACAGCCTAGAACATGCATCGCGGCACTTCATAGCCCCATTCAGCCGGTGTGGAGAACTACAACCTTGTAGTTCGCGCCTGGGGATAAACTTGCTGAGAGACGTCCGCCGGAAGCCTTGTCCACAACATCCACAGCCTGTGGATTCACAACTGTGGAGAAGTCCGTGCGGAGCCCCTGATTTGACAGAGGGCGGGCGATTGACTACTGTAAATCAGTCTTGTGCGTTTATGCTCGGGCCTTTCTGCCGTGCCTGCGCACCCAAATACCTACCGCGTGCCCATCCCGTGCAACCGCACGGTTCAAGCACCGTTGTCCCAACCTTGTGGAGTGACTAATGACCAAGCGGACTTTCCAGCCGAATAACCGCCGTCGTGCCCGTAAGCACGGCTTCCGCGCTCGTATGCGCACCCGCGCAGGCCGCGCCATCCTGAATGCCCGCCGTGGCAAGGGTCGCGCTTCTCTGTCGGCCTAAGTTGTAGAGGCTTCGCACCGTGCTGCCAGTCCAGCATCGGATGCGCACCTCGGCGCAGTTTTCTGCAACCGTACGTTCCGGCGCCCGTAGTGGACGCCGGAACGTCGTCGTATCCGTACGCGTGAGCGATCAAGACCAGCCCACTCGCGTGGGTTTCGTCGTATCCAAGGCCGTGGGTAACGCCGTGGTTCGCAACAAGGTCAAGCGCCGGTTGCGTGAATTCGCCGCGGACACCGTCCGATCGCGCCCTACCGGGCATGACGTGGTGATACGTGCCTTACCTGCCTCGGCGGGTGCGACATGGAATGAGCTCGGCGATGACTACCGGGGTGCGTACGCGAGTGCGTCCCGGAAAGCCGGATAGCGACAGACTTCGGCAATGCCCAGTGCAATGCCGTACCGTTCGAAGTGCAAGGTATTGGAGGAGGCGCACACGTGGAAGACCGGGTGGCAGCCGACGCTCTCCTGAACCGAGCGCCTCACGAGTACCGCAGGGCGAACAGCGCATTACGCGCCATCAAGTACGCCCCGCAGAACCTGTGTATCGCACTGCTCAAGCTGTACCGATCCATCGTGTCCCCGCTCTACGGGGACGTGTGCCGTTACTTCCCATCCTGCTCGGCCTACGCGCTCGAAGCTTTCACCGTTCACGGCGCAGGCCGCGGACTGGGGTTGAGCGTCAAGCGCTTGCTGCGCTGTCATCCATGGGCGGCGGGAGGAATCGATAGAGTTCCAGGCGGTGGGCGTGAGTTCCACTCACTGTCCGAGACGCCTAAAATCATTCTGCTCAACCACCCGAACCTCGCACGTGAAGCCACGTGCGACCGCCCAGGTCACCACCACGGCGTGACCCAAGGAGCCAACGTTCGATGAATTTCTTCGACATCATCCTCTTCCCCTTCAGCTGGGCCGTTTCGGCAGTGCTGTGGGTCTTCCACGAATTGCTCACAGCCATTGGCATGGACCCGGCCTCGGGTATCACCTGGGTGCTGTCGATCGTGGGCCTGACCCTGGTGATGCGTACGCTCACCATTCCCCTGTTCTTGAAGCAGATCAAGTCCATGCGCGGTATGCAGGAACTGCAGCCGGAAATGGCCAAACTGCAGGCCAAGTACAAGGGTAAGAAGGACCAGCTCTCGCGCCAGGCCATGGCCGAGGAGCAGATGGCCCTCTACAAGAGCCACGGCTCCAACCCGTTCTCGGCATGTTTGCCCATCTTGGTGCAGATGCCCATCTTCTTCGCGTTGTTCCAGGTGCTGCGCTCGGTGCCGCAGGCCGCCGGCAACGGGGAGTCCATCCACGTTCTGACCCCGCAGTTGGTTGAGCAGTTCAACGCCTCCACGATCTTTGGTGCGCCGCTGTTCTCCACCCTGATGCAGCCGGGTGCCGGTAACCACACGGCGACCGTGGTCCTGGCGATCGTGATGATCGTGGCCATGTCCGCAACGCAGTTCATCACCCAGAAGCAGCTGACCGTGCGCAATATGAGCGATGCTGCCAAGCAGTCGCCCATGTACCGCCAGCAGCAGATGATGCTCTACTTATTCCCCCTGGTCTTCGCGATCGGCGGCATCAACTTCCCGCTGGGTGTGCTCATTTACTGGACCGTGTCCAACCTGTGGTCCATGGGCCAGCAGTGGTGGGTTATCCGCAACAATCCCACCCCGGGTTCCCAGGCCGAGCGTGAGCTCAACGAACGTCGTGCCGCCAAAGGGCTGCCCCCGGTGGGCGTGACCAAGGAAGAGCACGAGGAGAAGCTGGAAGAGCAGCGTCAGCGTGCCGCTGCGGGTCAGCGCAAGCAGCCCGTGTCCAAGAAGCGTCAGAAGCAGCAGCAGTCCCGTAAGAAGCAAGGGTCCTGAGGGAGAGCATCGTATGAACGACACCGATAACAATCAGGAAACCGCAGCCGAGGAACAGTCCGGCGACGTTCTGGAAGCCCAGCTCAGCCCCCTCGAGGAAGAAGGCGAGATCGCGGCCGACTACATCGAGGAGCTGCTGGACACCGCCGACATCGACGGCGATATCGACATCGAGGTCCGTGACGGCCGTACCTACGTGTCCGTAGTGACCGAGGACGGCGAGGACGCCGAGCTCGAGGCTCTCGTGGGGTCCAAGGGAGAGGTTCTGGACTCGCTGCAGGAACTCGCTCGCCTGGCGGTACTGTCCGCCACGGAGCGCCGCAGCCGCTTGGTGCTCGACGTGGCCGGCTATCGCGAGGAGCGCGCTGAGGCACTGCGCGAGATGGCGCAGAATGCTGTCACCAAGGTGCAGTCCACCGGTGACAGCGTTCACCTGGAGCCGCTGTCCGCCTATGAGCGCAAGATCATCCACGACGCCGTGGCAGAGGCCGGTCTCGTTTCCGAGTCCGAGGGCGAGGGCCCGGGCCGCCACATCGTGATTTCTGCAGCGGGCTAGGCCTTTGGCACAGTCACGCTCGTCCAAGACGCACGACGCCGCTCCCGAGCCTTCTCAGCCTTCCGCTGAGTCACGGCCCGGTCCCGATCCGCAGCCGGCTCCCCCGCTTGAGGGTGCTGAGCTGGAAGCCGCGCAGCAGTTGTTCGGGGATCGATTGGAGCTGGCCAAGCGCTACACGGAACACCTGGCCTCCTCCGGGATCGTCCGTGGTCTGATCGGCCCGCGCGAGGCCCCCCGATTGTGGGAACGTCACGTACTGAACTGCGCCGTAGTGCAGGAATTGATTCCGGAGAACGCCCGCGTGGTGGACGTCGGTTCCGGTGCGGGTCTGCCCGGTTTGTGTCTTGCATTGGCTCGCCCAGATATTTCGATCACGTTGGTGGAACCACTGGAACGACGTGTTCAGTGGCTCGACGAGGTGATCGAGGATCTCGAGCTGACCAACGTGACGGTGCTCCGTGCACGCGCGGAGCAGGCCAAGGCCGAACTGAAGAACATCGACGTGGTGACGGCTCGCGCGGTGTCCGCCTTGATCGGCCTGGTCGACATCACTCTCCCCCTGCTCAAGGGCAAGGGACAACTTTTGGCTCTCAAGGGACGCTCGGCGCAGGACGAGGTCGATAAGGCCAAGAAGAAGTTCAATCGTTTCGGTGTGCGTTCGGCCGAGGTGCTCACAGTGGGTGAGGATCTGCTGAGCGAACCCACCACGGTGGTTCGCTTGGAATTGTGATCCGGATCAGCGTGAACGATCTGGCTGGGTAAGCTAACCCCAGTACAGTCTGTAAACGTCGGAGAGGACGAGTGGTACGAGTGGAGCAGAACGCCGAAGCTCGGGATAACCGAGCGCGCGATCACGACTTCGGTCTTCCACCGGATCCCGTTGCACAAACAGAAAAGGTTGTTCCTGACCGAGGTCGTCATGTTTCACGTGAAACGGACACTCAGCACGGTACGGCAGCGCAAGAGGCAGTAGCGGATACCGCTCTCGGGAGGAAGCTCGTGGAAGAGAACAAACGTCGGGCCAAGCTCAAGCAGACCAAGATTGATCCCCCTGCTGAGACCCGTTACATCACCATCAGTAACCAGAAGGGTGGCGTGGGTAAGACCAGCACCTCGGTGAACCTTGCCGTTGCCCTGGCGCAGCAGGGGCAGAATGTCCTGGTGGTCGATAACGATCCGCAGGGCAACGCCTCCACCGCATTGGGCATTCCTCACGGGACCGATGTGGACAGCGTGTACGACGTTCTGATCGACGAAACGCCCATCGTGGATGTGGTTCAGGAATCTCCGGAAATGGAGAACCTGTGGGTATTGCCGGCAACTATCGACCTGGCGGGCGCGGAGATCGAACTTGTCTCTGTCGTTGCTCGCGAACAGCGGCTACAGCGTGCACTCAAGGAGTACGCCAAAGCCCGTGAGGAACGGGGCGAACCCCGCCTGGACTATGTGTTCATTGATTGCCCGCCGAGTCTGGGGCTTCTCACGATCAATGCGTTCGTGGCCGCCACTGAAGTGCTCATCCCCATTCAGTGCGAGTACTACGCACTTGAGGGTCTGAGCCAGTTGCTGAACAACATCAACATGATTCAGAAGCACCTGAACCCTGATTTATCGGTCTCTTCCATCCTGCTCACCATGTACGACGGCCGCACCAACTTGGCCTCGCAAGTGGCGGATGAGGTGCGCGAGCATTTCCCGGAGCAGGTCATGAACACCATGATCCCCCGCTCGGTGAGAATCTCTGAAGCCCCGAGCTATCAGCAAAGTGTGATCACGTACGATCCAAGTTCCACCGGCGCCCTCTCTTATCTCGAGGCCGCTGTTGAACTGGGGGCACGTTCTCCCAAGGGGTAGTCCTCCCTGCTTTACGTGGCCTAGAAATGCACGTGTTTCACGTGAAACATCAGTACGGCGCCAAGCGGGCCGCGAACCTGAGGGTTCGTGGCCCGCTTCGCCTTCCGGTGCGATGAAGTGCCTCCGTCTGAGTGAGATCTCCTTTAGTCTGATCTTCCGCTGTCCAGCAGGTCTTCTGGACGGATACATTCTCGGCGCATGTTTCACGTGAAACATATCGAGTCCTCGTAGGAGACCAGTAGACAGAATGGCCGGATCCGTACCTCCGACTTTCATGCGTCATTAAGGTCGCTTAGGCAGCACTGTCACGTAGTCGCCGATGAAGAATGTGTGTTCTTGTATTACCGGTGTCTTACGTGGAACACCGGCACGAGCCGAGCCATGGGGTTGACCAGCATGATGCTAGAAGGCAGCAAAGTATGAATAACTCAGGGATCTAGTGCATCGCTTAACAAAGACGCGGCATGTTTCATGTGAAACGCGGCGCGTGCCACGCTCTGAGGCGGACCAGCACGGCGCTAGAAGACAGCCAGTATGAAGGCCTCACGGGGATGTAGTAAATAGTTCAGGGAGGCCACCGCATGTTTCACGTGAAACATAGAAGGCTGTGTCCTTCCCATCACAACACACCAGCCGGGACGCGAGGTAGCAGCGAGTGGATGCTGTTCACGGATAAGATGAACGTCGAATACTCGACGAAAGGATCCCCGTGAGCGAGAAACGGCGCGGCTTGGGACGTGGTCTAGGGGCACTCATCCCTAGCGGACCAGCGACCCCATCTGTGGAGACAGACAAAAACCAGGGTGAGGCAAACAAGGCACAGTCCACCCCGGCTAAGAGTTCAGCCAGAGCTGAGGCCTCTACGTCTAGCAAGGAGACCGCGTCGAAGAAGCCGAGCGCGGCGACACGGAAGACGAAGCCGACTAAGACTGCCACTAAAACACCGGTTGCCGAGAAGGCTCAGGCCGAAACTAAGGGCCAGTCCGGTAAGAAATCGGCGGCTTCTTCACAGGCTTCGGATGGTGGGCGATCAAATTCCACTAAGTCACCGGCTCAGGCGAGTGAATCCGCTTCCAGTACTACGAAGAGCCCCGCATCTCGTGGACCGGCCACTGTTTCACGTGAAACAAAGGGCGGAGCAAGCCCGGAGAAGTCTCCGACCCAGGAGAAGCCATCTTCTGACAGCAATGGACAGGCCAAGGGGGCCAAGAGTAATGCGCGAGGTCGCCGGGACATGGCTCAGGCTCTCCGTAGTACCACCTCGGTTCGACGCCCGGTCGACATGTTCTTCCTGCCTTCGGACGCCGCAGAAAAAGTGGAAGTCGAAGACGCTCCGGGTGTCTCTTCAGAGCTGAATAAGTCCCCGGAAACGACCTCCTCGACGCGTGGGGCGTCGACGAGCAGAAGCCAGGCGGGCCGTAATGATGATGTTTCACGTGAAACATCGAATCGTGCACCTGCTACTCCAACCGACGACAAGACAGAAACGGAATCCTCTGCCCAACAGGCCGGGCAGGGTCCGACGCATGCTGATACGGACACCTTGTCGGCGGATAGTGCAACGATCGGCTCCAGGAAGGAGTCAACGCGAGCCCCTGCCGCAGGGGGCACGGATGACACGGCTACGTCGGGAGTGTATCGGGCAGTAACAGCTGACGATTCGGGTCATGAGACGCCGTCAGCTCCGTCTGCACCCGGCTCTGACGATGTTTCACGTGAAACATCGCCTAACGCTGTCAATCACCGTAATGACGAGGATCTCGCAATGGTGCCGGGCACACAGTTCGCCGAGGTATTGGTCAAGGACATCCACCCGAACAGGAAACAGCCTCGCCAGGTCTTCGATGAGGACGAACTGGCCGAGCTCGCGTTCTCGGTGAAAGAACTCGGGGTCCTTCAGCCCGTCGTCGTACGTCCAAGCCGCGAGGATGAAGGCGCTAAGTACGAACTGGTCATGGGTGAGCGGCGCTGGCGTGCGGTTCAAAAGGCCGGCCTGGATTCGATTCCCGCAATCATTCGAGAGACTTCGGACGATGACCTCCTCCGGGATGCTCTCCTGGAGAATCTCCACCGATCGCAGCTCAATCCATTGGAAGAAGCGGCGGCCTATCAGCAGCTCCTTGAGGAATTCGGTGCCACCCAGGACGAACTGTCTCAGCGCATCGGGCGTTCCAGGCCGCAGATCTCCAACACGCTTCGTTTGCTTCGTCTGCCACCGTTGGTGCAGCGCCGCGTTGCGGCTGGTGTCTTGAGCTCCGGCCATGCCCGCGCCCTGCTCGGGCTGACCGACCCGGCAGAGATGGAGCGGCTGGCTCAGCGAATTGTGGCTGAGGGGATGTCCGTGCGGGCCACGGAAGAGACTGTTGCCCTGTCAGATGGTCTGAAGCGTCATGCCACCAAACGCAAGACCCCTACTCATCGCCACGATGATCGTCTCAACTACATCGCAGACGCCTTTTCCGACCGTCTGGATACCAGCGTGAAGATTCAATTGGGGGCACGTAAGGGCAAGATGACTATCGAGTTCGCTTCGGTGGAAGACTTGAACCGAATCATCGACGTTCTCGACCCCAAGATGGAAGATCGGAAGTAGATTCCCAAATTCATCGGCACCCTCTCGGCGCCGTCAGGGAACGAACTAGCCCCGATGTTTCACGTGAAACATCGGGGCTAGTTTATGACATCGACGCGCGACCTACTTGTTGTAGTAGGCCTCGATATCGGAGAGACTCATGGTTCCCGTGGATGCGGTGTCGTTGGACTGCACGTACATGCGCTGAAGCCCGCACAGAATCGATTCCGCCAAACGCTCCCGGTGCTCGCTATCTTCAAGATGAGCCCGCTCGTTGGCACTTGAGAGATAACCCAGATCAATCCACACTGTGGGTGCATCCGAGTAGCGCAGAAGTTCCCACTGCCTGGCGTGGCAACCAAGATCCTGAGCACCCGTGCGGGACACAAGTTCCTTGACGACGTACCGCGCGGCCATTTCGCCAATGGGCGAGAAGGTCTCGGTTCCGTCCTGGTTGCCCCAGTAATACGTAGCGACACCATGGGCGGACTGGGATTGGTTCCAGTCGCAGTGCAGTGTGACCACCAGGGCATCTGAATGCCCGTTGGTCGCGTCTGCCTTGGAGCCAGCCGTGCGCACCCGTTCCCCCGATTTGGTCGTGTAGTTCTCCGAACCCACGACAACGGGCAGGGCCCCCACATTGTTCAGGAGCTCATAGGTGCGCAGAGCTACATCGGTGGTGATGCGTTCCTGATCCTTGGTGAACTGCTCAGGTGCTGTAGGTGAGACGGCCTGTCCCGAAGATGCCCATGGGAGAAGGATGATGACCCGCTGCTTGAGAGCATTAGTCGCCTGTTCCAAGCGATGATAGTCGCGCAGAGAATAGGCCTTGGACGAGGTGATGTTCTTGTTGATCCGCGCCAGGGCGGCAATGGTCTCCAGGTCCACCACACCATTGGGCTCCAAGCCGAGGTTTTCCTGTAGCTCCACCACCGCGTAGTGCGTTTTCTGGGAAAACACGCCGTTCAAATGACCGTAATAGAAACCCAACCGGGAAAGGTTTGTTTGAATGCGCTCCACGTCTTCACCGCGGAGCGGGTGCTCCGGGTCGAAGTACAGCGGACGATCGCCCAGCGTGTACTGGGCCTGTGTCAGCGCCGTCTCGGTTTCCGGACCCACCACGCCGTCCACGATGAGGCCCTTGTTCTGCTGAAAGGTACGCAGAGCGCCGTCCAGGGCCTCATCGAAGTGCGAGGGGTCATTGACGGAATTCGGAGAAAAACCAGTGGAATCCTCACACGCACGGACGAGTCGTTCGCGCAGCCCAACCACGCGCCGGTCGGTCATTCCCAAGCGCAGATTGGTCGCATTTTGCTCGGATGTCACTGGTCTTCCCCCTGACGGTTGTGAAACGTGGAGCGCGGTGGCGGTGGTGTGCTGGGCGCTCAGGCGGACGGCGTCAGGTAGTCCGCGAAGTCCTTTTCAAGGGCGGACTTGGGCTTGGCGCCGATCGACGTCTTGGCCACTTCACCGTTGGCAAACAAGTAGACGGCGGGAATGGAGGTGATGCCGTACTTGGAAGCGATGGCGGGGTTGTCGTCCACGTTGACCTTCACGACGTCCACGTTGTCCGCGTACTCGGCGGCAATGGCGTCCAGTACGGGTCCCAGCTGGCGGCAGGGGCCGCACCATTCGGCCCAGAAGTCCACGATGGTGGGCTTGGAGTTCTCCAGCACCTCGGCCTGGAAGTTGGCGTCGGTGACGTCCTTGGCTGCACTCATGTCGAGTAGTTCCTTTCAAACGGGTGATTGACCGGCCATAACGGGCGGTTCACCAATGGTTGAGATTGATTATGACAAAGTCGGCTGTGATCAGCTGTCGAGAGCTGCCAGGTAGTGCTCCACGTCGATCGCGGCAACACATCCTGAGCCCGCGGCGGTGATCGCCTGACGGTAGGTGGCGTCCACAACGTCACCGGCTGCGAAAACGCCGGGGATGGACGTGGTGGAGGAACGGCCGTCCACGGCAATGGTGCCGTCTACGGTCAGGTCCAACTGATCCTTGACCAGGTCCACTCGCGGGTCGGAGCCGATGGCCACGAACAAACCGGTGATGTCCAGCTCGGAGGTCTCACCGGTCACGGTGTCCTCCAGGGTCAGTGACTCCACCTTTGCATCGCCGTGAATGTCCTTGACCTGCTTGTTCCACAGAATCTCGATCTTGGGATCGTCGAACGCGCGCTGCTGCATGATCTCCGAAGCGCGGAACGAGTCGCGGCGGTGGATCAGGGTCACCTTGGACGCGAACTTGGTCAGGAAGGTGGCCTCCTCGATGGCAGAGTCACCGCCACCGACCACGGCAATGTTCTGTTCCTTGAAGAAGAAGCCATCGCACGTGGCGCACCACGAGACGCCATGGCCGGACAGGCGCTCTTCGTTGGCCAGCCCCAGCTTGCGGTACGCGGAGCCGGTGGACATGATCACGGTGCGGGTGCGCAACACGGTGCCGTCCTCGACGGTCACGGTCTTGATCTCACCGTCCAGCTCCACGGCAGTGACGTCCTCAAAGCGGATATCCGCACCGAAGCGCTCGGCCTGCTGCTGCATGTTGGTCATCAGATCCGGGCCCATGATGCCCTCGATGAACCCGGGGTAGTTCTCCACATCGGTGGTGTTCATGAGCTCGCCGCCAGCGGTCACCGAACCAGCGATCACAATGGGCTTGAGATCCGCGCGAGCTGCGTAAATAGCGGCGGTGTAGCCGGCGGGACCGGAACCAACGATGACCACGTCGTGAACGGCGTCGTCAGAGGCGTCAGACGTGCCGGGGGCGGTCTCCTGCGCCGCAGCGGGGGTCAGGTTCAACTTCACGGCGTTCGCGAAGGAGGGACCGAAATCATTGCTCACGTGTAGTAGGCCTTTCTGAGGATTGCCGCGTGTGCGGCGGGAAACTACTGGAAGAACGTGCCGGTACGGCGTGAATATTCCGGGTGGCTACTCCACCGAGACTTCGCCGATGCGCAGCCCGTGCTGGTAACCGCCAATGGGGTTCGTGAGCTGCGGCAGCTGATCCCAAACGACCAGCACGTACTGGTGCTCGCCGTCCTGGGCCGTCTGGTTGAGCGGCACGGTGATCTGGGGCCCGGTGAACGATCCCGTTCCAACCTGCTGCGCGCCGTCCATGGAGGGGGAATCGGAAACGTAGACGTTGAAGTTGCCGCCGCTGCCGCTGGACTGATCGATCGTGATTTCGGATACCGGCGCGGGCTCCTCGAGCTCCACGGCCAGACCCACGTAATCGGTCAGATTGCCGAAGGCAGCGTTGGAGAATCCGTAGCTGAGCCAGTAGGTGGCGGGATTGCCGTCGATGGCCTGGTCCAGAGTCGCGTCCGTGTCGGTCATGAAATTCGGATCAGACGTCACTCGGGTCACCGCTTGCGGCTGGGGTTCGGCCTGGTCGCCCTCGGCATCGGCCGCTTGGGTTTCCTGGGGCGCCGACGTCGTTTGCTCGCCCTGCGGTGCCGGGTCGGAGTCGTCGCTGCCGAACTGGGAGGTCAACGACCCCAGTGCACGGAAGCCGAAGACCACTGCGGCCAGGAGGGCGAGAATCAACAGGAGCAAGAGCAGGGCACGCAGTGGGCCGTTGCGCTTCTTGCCGGGCTTCTCGGGATCGGCGGTAGCACCGGGGTCATGACCGGCGCCGGAACCACCGGCGGAACCGGCTGCGCCCGCGGCACCCGCACCGAGTGCGGCGGACCCACCAGCGGCATGAGCGGAGCCGTCTTCCCCGCGGTCATGGCGGCGGTCGGCATTGTCATCGTCCGAGTCCTCGTGGACGGGCTCTTCACCGCGGTCGATGGCCTGATCCATCGCAGCAGCTCCCGCGGGTGTCGCCGCACCTGAGCGGTCCTGGCCGGGGGTTTCGTCCTCGATGACCGGGTAACCGGTCAGGCGCTCGGGCTTACCCTCGTTGGCTTCGAAACTCTCGTAGCGATTGTCCCCGTCGTAGGTGGGGTCGATCTTGCTCGCGGCCGCGGCGGAGGCCCCCACTGCTGCACCGCTACCCCCGGCGGCTGCACGGTCGAAAAGGGTGGAGCGGGTCGACTCGGGGTTCACTTTGCGGGCGCGGCCCAACTTATTGCGCATCGAGGGCGCGGCGGGGGCGTTCTCGTACGCGTCGTATTCGTCATCACTCCACTTGGTGACGGCGGGTTGAGCGGCAGCCTGGGCATCGTCACCCGGCCCGGCGGTGTCGGTGGATGAGCCGGAATCGGAGGCGGACTCGGAACCCGTGGCGGCCACAGCCTGGTGCGGCTGGGTGGGGTCCGGTTCCTCGTAGACATACGGGGACACCGGATTGGAACGGGAGTCACCGAAGATATCGTCCGAGAGGGACTCGTCCTCGAGTTCGTTCTCGGCAACGAGCAGAGTGTCCAGCAGGTCCGCGGCGGGAGCATAAGAGGTCACCACGTACGTGGAGTCCTGGGTTTGTCCGAGGTCCAGAATCTGGAAGCGGTCACTGCCCGAGCCCGAGGCCAGGGAGCGCGCGTTGGCCACCATGAGCTGCTCGTGGTCGTCACCAGGGACCAGGATGGACACCCGGCGCCGCAGAATCTGGTCCTCACCTTGCAGCACGTGGTCATCATCGGCGCTGGTCAACAGCGACGCGGTGACCTGGTAGCGGCCTCCCAGTACAGTTCCGAGCGCAATGGGCTGGGACACGGCGAACTCCCTCGAGTTACGGCGCCCGGCACGGTTCGCGGGCGCGACGACAAACTGTTGGGCAGTCTACCGGCCCAGGCGCGCCTTCAACGGGCCGATCAGCGAGCCGAACTCCTCAACCCGGAATACCTTCATGGCCACCAGATACACCAACCCCATGGCCACGCCGCCCACCATCACGGTCGTGAAGGCGGTGATCTGGTTCTGCCACGGGAATCCGCCGGTCTCGTAGCCGCCCAGCAGCCACAGGGCGACGACGCCGCCCAGGCCGGCTACCAGCGAGGCCGCCAGGATCC
>JAKDKI010000385.1 GCA_030453435.1 Kocuria sp. | reverse complement strand
ATCCCGACCATGAGCGTCCACATCCGCTGTTGCTTGGCCATCACGCCACCGAAGAACTGCCCCGCTCCCGCGCTCACTCCCAGCGTGCGCACGTAGGCGGTCAGCACGGCGAGACTTCCCGCGAGCCAGCCCAGGGTCACGCCACCGTCCATTGCCGACGCCGCATACCCGGCTCCCGCAAGAAGGGCCAGGTCCGAGATCCGGTCCGGCACTTCATTGAACAGTTCGCCGGTAGGGGTTTTCAGTCCGCCCTCCACCGCCAACATCCCGTCGAACATGTTGCACACGAGGCGCAACGGGATGGTCACGGCGGCGACGATGAGCAGGAGGAGGCGAGCGGCGTCGTCGAAATGCACGGAAAGCACCAGGCACAGGCAACCCAGGAGCGCGAAGCCGACCGAGGCCACGGAAATGTGATTGGGTTTCAGACCCGCCCGCTGCAGAGCGGACGCAATGCGCGTGGCCCAGCCGGTGGTGCGCTGTGGAATGGGACGGCGCAGGGGGTCTGGCGCGCTGGGGGAATTACTGCTGGAGCCCATAGATCTCCTCGAAGGTGCGCGGATTGCTTGATGCCACCTTGGCACACTCCACCGCGACCCGCGCGGACCCGGGTAGCCGCCCGTGGATTGCGACGCGCTACGCGTGGCGCATGTCCGGGGACTCCTTGTCCCGGAGCGCGGCAGTTTCCAACTGGATAGTGGCGTGGTCGAAGGAGACCGGGAAATGCTCCCGTACGCAATCGAGCACAGTCTCCAGGATCTCGGGGGCGTGCCCGGATTCGAAGCACCGGTCCTCGACCACCACGTGCGCGGACAGCACCGGCAGGCCAGTACCGATCGTGGACGCGTGCATGTCGTGAACATCGCGCACGTGTTCCAGTTCCATGATGTGTTCACGCACCTCGTCCATGTCCACGCCCTTGGGCGTGAACTCCATGAGCACTCCCATGGTTTCGCGCAGCAGACGGAATGCGCGGGGCAGGATCAACGCGGCAATGAACAAACCAGCAATGGTGTCCGCGCGCTGGAAACTGGTGGTGTGGATGACGATCGCTGCGATGATCACGCCCATGGAGCCGAGGGCGTCATTGAGGACCTCGAGGAAGGCCGCCCGCATGTTGAAATTCGAATCCCGGGAGGAGGCCAGCACGGCCATTGCCGCGATATTGGCGACCAAGCCGATGACACCGAAAATCAACAGCTCGACCGAGGGGATGTCACTGGGTTCGAAGAGCCGCCGGATGCCCTCAATGGCTGCGTAGGTGCCTACCACCAGGAGCAGGACGGCCTGCCCGAGAGCAGCAATGACTTCGATCCGGGCAAAACCCCAGGTGCGTCTGCCGCTGGGCGGACGCAGCATCATGGTTGCGGCGATCACGGCGACCAACAGACCCGAGGCATCCGCCGCGGCATGGGCGGTGTCCGTGAGCAGCGCCAGACTTCCCGTGAGCACGCTACCCACGGCCTGCGCGATCACAATGACGGCGGTGATACCGAACGCGATGACCAGCCGACGCCGCATGCCCCGTTCCGCGGCGTGGGGTACATGGGAATGCCCGTGGTCGTGACCCATCCCCATGCTGACTCCCCTTCCGGCTGACCTGTCCGATCCAGTTGATAACGGTACGGCAGGGCGAACCCCTCCTACAGTGATCATTACGGTGCGCCGAGCCAAAGACCAAAACGACCGCACGCGCGCCAAGGCACCAGGAGGACACATGAGCCGTTCCACTAAAGGTAGAGATCACGCCGTGGCAGCCGTCTGGGGTTTCGCGGAGGCCACCGCCTTCTTCATCGTCCCGGATGTCTGGTTGTCCGCCCTGGCCATGAAGAGTCCGAGGCGCGGGCTGAAGTGCGTTGCCTCTGCCACAGCGGGCGCCGTGCTGGGCGGCGCGGTCACTCATGCGTGGGGAGCCAAGACCGGTGGAGGACGATCCGCACGGGCGTTGGCCGCCTTACCCGCGGTCTCCCCCACCATGGTCCGACGGGTCGAATCCGACTACTCCGCCAAGGGGTACAAGGCCTTGCTCACCGGGCCGTTGCGGGGCACACCGTACAAGATCTACGCCCGGACCAATGGCTTATTGGGCCGCCCGCTGCCGCGCTTCCTGCTGTGGTCCGTTCCGGCGCGGGCGCCGCGGTTCATTCTGGTGACAGCGGCGATCGGCAGCTTGGGTGGGCTCAGCCGAAAACTCATGCCGAGCGCGCCGGAATGGGTCCGGTGGAGTATCTTCGCCGCGGGGTGGATCGGTTTCTATACGTGGTTCTTCAAGAACGTGGGCCGCTAGGGCTGGCCGGGCTCGTCTGGATATCGGGACCTGCGGGATCCGAAAGCCCGGCCGAGCGGCGGCGGCGTCGGAGCGACCCGAACCATTGCACAACGACTGACGGCACGGTAACCGGAGTTACCGTGCCGTCAGTCGTTTTCAGATGGTCTTCACTGTGAGTGGGACGCCGCTAGCGCTCCAGGATCCAGCGAGCGATGTCCTCCACGTCCTTGCGGGCCGTGGGAGTCCACACCATCAGCGAGTGGGTGTGCGGAGCATCCTCAGTCACGATCGCGGTGGTGTCCACGCCCGCGAGCTGCAGTTCCGCCACCGTGTTCATGGTGTCCGGG
>JAKDKI010000384.1 GCA_030453435.1 Kocuria sp. | reverse complement strand
ATCGAGGTCGACGACGCCGCCACCATCACCTCCGCGCGCATCGGCCTGGGTGGCGTGGCCGCCACCCCGATCCGTGCACGTGAGGTCGAGGAAGCCCTGATCGGCCAGCCGTGGACCCGCGAAACCGCGGTCAATGCCGCGGCTGTGATGGCCCAGCAAGGCACCCCGATTGATGACATGCGGGCCAGCTCCCGCTACCGCTCGGCCATGCTCGAACAATCCCTGCTCAAGTTCTGGGCGCAGGAACAGCCCGCTCAGGCGCAGGAGGTCTCCCGATGAAAACCCTCGCAGAACGCCCCGAGAACCCGGTGGTCGGTGTTGCCGTAGCCCACGAACACGGTGCCGATCACGCCACGGGCACCGCCCTCTACACCGATGACCTCATCGTCCGTCACCAGAACGTGCTCCACGCCTGGCCGCTGCAGGCACCGCATGCGCATGCTCGCGTGACGTCACTGGATGTCGCCCCCGCCCTCGAGGTGCCTGGCGTGGTTCGGGTGCTCACAGCGGAGGACGTGCCGGGCGTCAATGATGCCGGCATCAAGAATGACGAACCGCTGTTCCCCAGCGAAGTCATGTTCTACGGCCACTCCGTGTGCTGGGTGCTCGGCGAAAGTCTGGAAGCCGCACGCCTCGGCGCAGAAGCCATTGAGGTGGAGTACGAACCCCTGCCGTCCCTGATCACCGTCAAAGAAGCCATTGCCGCAGACAGTTTCCAGGGCCGCCAACCCACGGTGAGCCGCGGCGACGTCGAAACCGGCCTGGCCAACGGAACCCACCGTTTCAGTGGGGAGTTCGAGTTCGGCGGGCAGGAACACTTCTATCTGGAGACCCACGCGTCGTTCGCGTACGTGGACGAGGGCGGGCAGGTGTTCGTCCAGTGCAGTACCCAGCACCCCAGTGAGACGCAGGAAATCGTGGCGCACGTCCTGGACCTGGACAACCACGAGGTCACGGTGCAGTGCCTGCGCATGGGTGGTGGCTTTGGCGGTAAGGAAATGCAGCCGCACGGGTTCGCGGCGATCGCAGCACTCGGCGCGACCCTGACCGGGCGACCGGTTCGGCTGCGACTGACCCGAAACCAGGACATCACCATCTCCGGCAAGCGCCACCCGTACCTCGCGGAATGGGACGTGGCCTTCGACGACGACGGCCGCCTCCAAGCACTGCGCGCCACCGTCACTAGCGACGGCGGGTGGAGCCTGGATCTCTCGGAGCCGGTGATGCAGCGGACGCTGTGCCACATCGACAACTCCTATTGGATCCCTAACGTGGAGGTCAGCGGTCGGATCGCGAAGACCAACAAGACCTCGCAGACCGCCTTCCGTGGGTTCGGCGGGCCGCAGGGCATGTTGGTCATCGAGGACATCCTGGGTCGCTGTGCACCGCTGCTCGGTCTGGACCCCACGGAATTGCGCGCTCGCAATCTGTACGTGTCGGGGCAGAGCACCCCTTATGGTCAGCCGGTGCGCCATGCGGAGCGATTGGCCGAGATCTGGGGGCAGCTGCACCAGCGCGCGGACGTGCGGGAGCGGCGCGCTGAGATCGAGGAATTCAACGCAACCCACACCGATACTCGCCGCGCGCTCGCGGTGACCCCGGTGAAGTTCGGCATCTCGTTCAACCTCACCGCGTTCAACCAAGCCGGTGCGCTCGTGCACGTGTACCGAGACGGCTCCGTGCTCATTAATCACGGTGGTACGGAAATGGGCCAGGGGCTGCACACCAAGATGCGGCAGGTCGCGGCCACCGCACTGGGTGTGCCGCTAGAAACAGTGCGTTTGGCGCCCACGCGCACGGACAAGGTGCCCAACACCTCCGCCACGGCCGCCAGTTCCGGCGCGGACCTCAACGGTGGTGCGGTCAAGAATGCGTGCGAGCAGATTCGCGACCGGCTGGCCGAGGTCGCTGCCCGTAAGTTCAACATCCATCCCGACGACGTGCGATTCGCCGACGGCAAGGTCACCGGCATCGGATTCCACGACCAGGAGATGCCCTTTGCCGAACTCGCCCACGATGCGTATTTCCAGCGGATCTCCCTGTGGGCCGCCGGTTATTACCGCACCGAGGGGCTGCACTGGAACGCGGACCGCATGCAGGGTGAGCCGTTCAAGTACTTCTCCTACGGTGCTTCGGTGACCGAGGTGGAGGTGGACGGGTTCACGGGCGCGTACCGGATGCTGCGCACGGACATCGTGCACGACGTGGGCGACAGCCTGTCCCCGCTCATCGACATCGGTCAGATCGAGGGTGGCTTCGTGCAGGGTGCCGGTTGGCTCACGCTGGAGGAGTTGCGCTGGGACGAGTCCGACGGGCCCTCCCGAGGTCGACTGACCACCCAGGCCGCGAGCACGTACAAGCTGCCGAGCTTCTCCGAGATGCCCGAAGAGTTCAACGTGCACCTGTTCGAGAAGGCCACCGAGAGTGGCGTCGTCTACGGCTCCAAGGCCGTGGGAGAACCCCCGTTGATGTTGGCGTTCAGCGTGCGTGAGGCGTTGCGGCAGGCCGCGGCGGCGTTCGGGCCGGAGGGGCACAGTGTCGAGCTCGCCAGCCCGGCCACGCCCGAGGCCGTGTTCTGGGCAGTTCAGGACGCACGGCGGGCGCTCGCGGACGACG
>JAKDKI010000383.1 GCA_030453435.1 Kocuria sp. | reverse complement strand
CCGTCATGAGCATGACCGTTCTCGACCGCCATGAGATGTCATCGGTCCCCCGCTCAGCCGCGCAGCCGCGCTGGCAAGACGGTGACGCACCCCTGCCCTCCATTTACTTGAGCCACGGCTACCCGGGCCTGCTCGACGATGAGCTCTGGCTCTCCGAACTCTTCGAGTGGGCGATGAGTATGCCCAAGCCGCGCGGCGTGGTTGTGGTGTCCGCGCACTGGGAGAATGCCCCCACGTCCATCACCTCGCCCACCGCCAACACCCCGTTGGTCTACGACTTCGGCGGGTTCGAGCAGCGCTTCTACGAGCTCACCTATCCCACCCCGGACGCCTCAACACTGGGTGCCCGGATCGCCGCGATGATGCCGGACTCCGAGTCCCTGCACGTGGATCACAACCGCGGCCTGGACCACGGCGCCTGGGTTCCGCTGCGCGCCATGTACCCGCTCGCGGACGTTCCCGCGCTGCAGGTGTCCATGCCCACGCACTCCCCCGAACGCCTGATAGAACTGGGCCGTCACCTGCGCCAGTTGCGCCACGAAGGCTACCTGGTGGTCGGTTCCGGCTTCATGACGCACGGCATGCCGTCTCGTCAGTTGCTGTTGGGGACCACGGCCCAGCCCGAGTCCTGGTCCGTGGATTTCGATTCCTGGGCCGCTCAGCTGCTCGACGACGGTGACGTGGCCGGCCTGTCCCGATTCCGCACCGACGCCCCCGGCATGCCCTACGCCCACCCCACCGTGGAGCACTTCACGCCGCTGTTCATCACGCTGGGCGCTGCAGACGATCCCGAGGGCCCGGTGAAGACCACGGTCGAGGGCTACAAGATCGGTCTGTCCAAGCGTTCGTTCCAGCTCGCATAACTTTTCAAGGATCGACGACGCCGCTCGCTCGCCCTATGCGGGCAGCGTGCGGTTGCGTCCGGCGAGCGCCACGAACACACCCTGCGCGATGATCACACCGAGAATCGTGAGCAGCGGGACGGTCCAGGTTCCCGTGGCGTCCCGCAGCACACCGATCATGACCGGACCCAACGCAGCGAACAGATAACCCACGCTCTGCGCCATCGAGGACAGCCCGGCCGCCTGGTGATAATCCACGGTGCGCAACCCGAACAGCGCCATGGCCAGCACGATCGCGCCGCCGGTGCAGAATCCGATGAACAGCGCCCACAGCAGTGAGAGCCCGGGCATTGTCAGCAGACCGATCACACCGATCACAGCCGAACTGGTGAACAGAATGCCCAGCCCCGACTGGCTCCGTGTCCTGGGGATCATGGACGCGGTGAAGAGGGTGCCCACCAGACCGCACGCCTGGAACGCGAAGTGGTACCAACCCGCCTCCACCGCGCTCGCACCGTTGAATACCTGCACCGCGGGCAGCCAGGTCACCATCGTGTAGTAGACGGTGGACTGCAGTCCCATATACGCGGTGACCTGCCAAGCCAGCGCGGATCCCAAGGGGAGTTTGGCGTGGCGGCGAGCGGGCGGCGTCGTCTGTAATGCACCGTGTTCGTCACGCAGCTCGGAACGACCGGGAAGAGTTTTGGTGGGTGTGCGGCGACCCACGATCCAGGGCAGAAAAATAGCCAAGCCGATGATCGCCGTGCCGGCCCAGATCCCCAGAGCGAAACGCCAACCGGACGGGGCCACCTGCGCAATGGGGACCACTACACCGGAGGCGAGTGCGGCGGTGAGCGCAGTGACCGACTGGTACACGCCGGTCATGGGTCCGATCTTGTGCGGCCAATCGCGTTTGATCAGCGCGGGGATCAGCACGTTCATCACCGCGATCGCGGCACCCAGCAGCACCGTGCCGATCCAGATGAAGCCTGGCCCGGGCGTCGAACGAATGATGATGCCTAGCGCGAGAACGGCGAGCGCCAGGCCCAGGACGCGTTCCAACCCGAGGTTCTCGGCAAGCCGCGGCGCGAACGGCGAGATCACGGCGAACGCAATTAACGGCAGGCTCACGAGCAGCGATGCCTCGAACCCGGTCAGCCCACCCTGTTGCTCGATGTCCGGGAGCACGGGACCCACCGCGGTGATGCCGGCGCGAAGGTTGGCGCCCAGCAACAACACCCCCACCAGCAGCAATCCGGCGCGGTGGCCGCGGTTGACCGGGGGCTGAGCGGGACGCTCGGGCATGGACGGACCACCTCTCTAGGACGTCATGCCACCATAATGGGAACCATGGATTCCATGGACACCTGGCCCACCCCCGTTACCGTTGATGACCGGGGGTTCGATCTCAAAGCCATGCAGGAGCTGCGGCGTAACCCGTCCGCGACCTCAGGCAATGCTGGTTCTTCGCCCGCGGGTAACGCATCACCCCCCGACGGCGCATCCGATCCGGGCGCCGCGGCATCCGGTACCAGCGAGGCAAGTCCCGCTTCGCCTGGCGCACCGGCCAAGGTGGGCACCCGCGAGAAGCTCGCGAACTCCATGATCCTGGTGATCCCCGTGGTGTCCGCGCTAGCCATCGTCCTGTGCTGGATGCGCTACGCGGACACCAACAACAGCCTGTGGTTGGGCGCGATTGCTGTGATTCTGGTGCTGGCCGCTATTACGTGGATCTCCAGCGTGAAGAAGGCCTTCGCCCGCGCGCAGGGTCATCTGGCTA
>JAKDKI010000382.1 GCA_030453435.1 Kocuria sp. | reverse complement strand
AGTCTTCTGTGGTGTATGGAGAGAGCTCTTCGACGAGCGTCGTGGGCCCCTCATCCTGTTGTCCCGGGTCGGCTGATGCCAGCGTTGGTGTTGCCAAAACCGCCATTCCGGCTACGAATCTGACAAGTTTCATGCGTCCCCCTTGATTGTGGTTGAGTCCACGTTGACCCAACTGTCTGGGATGAAGCATAAGTGATCTCTGCCAGCTGGCCTACGGAATCTGGAGATCACTGAGGACGTCGGACGACCTAGTCCCCCAGGGCAGCGACCAAGGAAGTGGCTGAACCAGGGCCTGCAGGGCGCGTCTGCTCCGACACTCAGCGACTCCCAGGTCTCTCAGCGCCAGCGAGGCGAGGCGTTCCGCCAGGTCCGCCGTGGCCTGTCCCGCTGATATGGCTATGGCGCACCGCTAAAACTGCTGCCGCGGACGCTGCGCGTCCTTGCCCTCGAAGGAGCCGGGAGGCTAGTTGCCCCAGAGACGGTCCCACCACGAGCGACGCGGAGACTCCGGCACCGATGCCTCAGCACGGCGGCGCAGATCGTCGCTAGCGGCCACCCACGGGTTCGTCTCCGGCTCGGGCGGTGCGGTTGTGGCGGCAGGCTCAGGCGCAACCACTCGGGGCGGTTCGAGCAGGCGCAGCGCGTGGGCCTGGGCCTCGATGGTGCGCTGCTTCTCGTCGATCAGGGCGCGGGTGCCGCGTAGCTCGGCCTCTGCGACGGCGGCGCGCTTCTCGGCCTCGGCTAGCTGCTCGCGGAGGGCTTCCACCGACGTATCAGAGGGGGTGTCACCGGGGGGTGTCATGCTACGTGTCACCGTGTCACATGAAGGGGTATCAGGGGGTGTCACCCGAGGCATGATTCCCTCTGCGACCAGGGCTGATACGGGGATGCTCCATGACGTGTCATGACGCGTAGCACCACGTGTCACGAGACGTGGCAGACGACGCCTCATCGTGGACACCGAAACCCCGCACGCGCGGGCCGCTTCGGCCAGCGACAGGACCGGCTCAGAGGTCACGCGACACCCTGCGGACGCCGCGCCTTGGCCTTGGCCGCGAGCCGGTACGCCGCCGACGCACTGACGCCCCCGAGCTCGGCGCCCACCTCGTGCCACTTCATCCCCGACTCACGCAGCCGCAGCGCCTCGTCCTGGCGCGCGTGTCTCTCTGCGTCGTACTCGGCACGAGGCTGAGCCATGATCCGCTTCACGGTTCGGGGAGAGACGCCGTACTTTGCTGCCATCTCAGCGGCGGTGTGCTTGCGCTTCTGGGGATAGATCGCGCTCATGAGTTGTCCTCCCTGATCCCCGCGAGCACGTCAGGTGTCGCCTTGCGTGGCTTTCGTGCTCTCGCCTGCTGGATCTTGCGGAACTGCTCTTCGGTGAAGTGGGTCCAGACCCATTTGGCGACGGAGTGGGCGGTGTCGGCCACCTCGTTGTCGGGCAGGGGCTCGGGGAACCGTGCGTTGATCCCCTGGGCCCATGCCTGGGTCATGGCTTCCCAGTCGTCGCGTCCGTCCTCACGGTGGCGGCGAATCGCGGTGTAGGCCCAGGTGCGCAGCTCGTTGAAGAGCGTGACGTTGCGGCCGAGGCCGTGGGAGCGCTCGACCTTGCGCGGCAGCTGCTTGGGGAGACGGCTTCCGAGGGCTGTAGCGAGCTGGGACAGCGTGTAGACGCCGTCCTCGGAGCACCAGCGCGTCATCCAGGAGTGGTGCACGGGGTTCTTGGTCAGCAGGCCGGCGTAGGCGAGGTCTCCGCCGAGGGCGTCGATCAGCCCGGCCTCGACGCGCGCGAGGTAGCGCAGCGGGGCGGTCCTGGCAGCGTCAGAACGGGCCACAGGGACCTCGAGGACGTACGCGACGTGCGCGTGGCCGTTGAAGGGGTTGACGGCCGTCCAGGAGGGCTCTGGGAGGTCTGCACGGTCGGCGGCCCAGTCGGCGTCATCGTGGTCGACGTCGACCACGCCGCACCACACGAGGCCCGGGGAGTTCAGCTGGACGTAGCGACGGGCGACCGCCTTGGCGCGCGGCTCGCGCCAGCAGCCGTCACGGAGGTCGTCGGAGACGTAGGGGGACTGCACCATCCAGCGCGCGTCAAACAGCGCCGCCTGAGTGAGTCCCTGAGCCATGCCCCGACGCTCCCACGCCTAGCTATTTTTCCCGACGGGACACGCCGGACCGCAGCCAGATTTTTTTCCTACCGGGCCGTAGCCATATCAGATATTGCCCCGGATCCCGGGGCCCCGAGGAGGTTTACAGGGCGAGCGAAGCGAGCTCCGCTCCCCGCGCCGTAGCCCTGACCCGGCACCCGGCCCTGCCCGCTCGCACCCCCGCTGTGTGGCCCGCTGACGCGACCACACGCCCTGGAGCCCGCTGGGGCTGGTCGCTGCGCGCCCGGGTGTCCTTCGGGACTCAGCCCCGCGTGGACGTTCCCCGCTTCCTCGTCGTCATGTGCCGGTGACAGCGCGACCCCTGGCCGGGGTCGGCATCGCCGCTTCGCGACGATGCCGGGGACCGGACCGCCCGCGCGTCGTTCCTCCTTCGCGGTCGCGTCCGGTCCGGTCCCCGGCCCCTGCTTTCCAGCGCGCAGTGTTCCTCCTTCGTCGGTGCGCTGGAAAGCGATGCGAGGTATACCC
>JAKDKI010000072.1 GCA_030453435.1 Kocuria sp. | reverse complement strand
CCGTAGCGGGTGGCGGCCTGGGCGGCGGTGAGGTGTTGATCGCGTACGGAGCGGACGATGACCAGATGTCGTGTTGTGCTTCCCATTGATCATCGTGACCGTCCCGGGGGTGTCAATGATGTCCCGACTCACCTGTCATCGATCACAGACTGGTTTGTGTCAACGATGTCCCGGCTCATCTGTCAACGGTCATGGGGTGGCTGTCAACGCCAGGACTGTCAACGATGTCCTGACTCTAGACACCCCCGTCTCCGCCAAAAAATCTAAGGGCCTCACATGTGAAATGTGAGGCCTTTAGTCGTGCCGTGACCTATATAACACTGATTTGCAGGCGTAAACTCCGAGCTACTAGCAGTTCGGAATTCCTGCCTACGGAAGTCAGCAGGTGAGGGTCAGTGCTGATCACGGTGACAGGGGGCTGTTTCCTAGGGGGAAACCATGAAAAAACGCTCCACAAGGTCCTTTCTCACACTCTCGCTTTCGGCGCTCTTGATGGCCACGGCCGCACTCGCAGTCGCTGCGCCGCCAGAGGGGCCGTCACCGGAACAGCAAGCACAAGTCCAGCCGCCCACGGTGGGCGGCATTGGTTCTCTTGGTAGGGGCACAGGTGCCCAGGGCACTGTGTTGCCCGAGACCGACCGCATTGTCGTGAAATTCAAGGATGAGGTTCCGGAGGTCCAGAGGGACAGCGTCCTGACCGAGGTCGAGACCACCACCGAGATCGAGGCTCCCGAGATCGTCAAGGTCACCGGTAACGACGAGGACGTCGTGGAGTCGGAGACGATGCTCTCCACCGAGGAACAACAGGACGTGGTCGAAACCATTGAGGAAGACCCGGCAGTAGAGTCTGCCGAGCCGGATCAAATCGTGGTCAACGCGTTGGCCTCCCACGTGGGAAGCACTCCGAATGACCGTTATTGGGGCTATCAGTGGGGTCCCCGCAACATCGGTGTTCCCGGCTCCTGGTGGCAAGGAACCGGGCACGGTGTGGTCATTGGGATCGCGGACACCGGGCAGATCAATCACCCGGACCTCAATTAGCGGACGGTGGCCGGGTACGACTTCCTCTCCGACCTGTATCACTCGCGTGACGGAAACGGGAGGGACAGCAACCCTCAGGACATGGGGGACTGGAGCCCGGGGCGCCCCAACTGGTGGCATGGTTCTCACGTGGCGGGTATTGCAGCAGCTCACACCAACAACCGCACGGGTATCGCGGGCGTGGCCCCGGACGCGAGGATCCAGCACGCCCGGGTCCTGGGCGCTGATGGGCGCGGATACGTGTCGGACATCGCCGACGGCGTGATGTGGTCCGCCGGTATTCCATCCCGGGGGTTCCGCGCAACGCCAACCCCGCCAAGGTGGTGAACCTGTCCGAGGCCTGGGACGCCAACACCTGTTCGCCGATCATGCAGAACGCGGTCAACCGCATGCATCAGATCAATGTGCCCCTAGTGGCGGCCGCGGGTAATGCAGCAAAGAGCGCAAATCTCGCTTCGCCCGCGAACTGTGGTGGGGCGATCGTGGTGGGTGCTACCTCGTCCCACAACAGGCTCACCGGTTACTCCAACTGGGGACCGATGGTGGACGTGGTGGCTCCCGGCGGTGATACCAGCGCACCCATCTGGTCCACGGTCAACACAGGACAGTTCTCACTGGGCTCGCCCTCCTACGGGGACCTGAGCGGTACGTCCATGGCGGCACCGCATGTGGCAGGGGTGATCGCCCTGATGAAGGAACGCAACCCGAATCTGGGCGTGGAATCGATTCGCACCACGCTGCGCAACACCGGGGTCAATGTGAGTGGCTATCGCAAGGTGGATGCCACCCGCGCGGCCCGTGCGGTGGCGCCGACGGCGCGCGGTGCGATCGCCGGCTACTACAACTCCAGGGGCGGTGCTGCCGTGTACGGTGCCCCGACCACGGGTGAGCAGAGCACCGGAGTGGGTGGAGTGGTGCAGACGTTCGTCAAGAACGGCCGGGCCACCAAGATCTACTGGTCCTCCCGCACGGGCGCTCGTGAGGTGAAGACCTGGACGGGCATCGGATCCAGGCACGAGTCCCTGGGCGGTGCTCGTGGAGTGGGTATTCCGTTCAATAATGAACAACCCACCTCTACAGGCGGGGCGTACCAGACGTTCGTCAACCCGCAGACGAACAAGACCACCAAGATCCTGTGGAGCTCGCGCAGCCGCGCCAACCCGATCGTGGAACGTTCCGGTATCGGACAGACCTGGGCGCGTAACGGGTACGAGGCCAAGGCCGGGTACCCGACCACCGGGGAGGTCCGAACGTCGACCGGCGCATACCAGCGCTTCATCAACATCAGGACTGGGGTGCGGACCCAGTACACCTGGACCCCGCGCGGGGGCGTCAAGGTGACGCGCCTGTAAGGATCACTCCATCGATCGGTTCGCTGTGACCAGGCCTCGATGGCCAGGTGTCACGAGCGCAGAAACGCAGGGCCCCGCTAGAGGAAGCGGGGCCCTGCACCTGTTCGGAAAGAACGGGGTGGAGTTGGTTCTAGTGCGCGGCCGGCTCTGACCCCTCCACCGTCACGCGGGTGTTCTCCGGGGTGGACTTGCGCATGAAGAGCGTCAGAACGAACGCCACGGCACCCAGTGCAGTGGCCGTGAGGAAGGCCGCGTGAACGCCCGGAATCGCATCGGTGGTGGTAGATCCGTCCGGGTTCTGAATCACCGTGGTGCCCGCCTGCATGATGCCCACCAACAGTGCGGTACCGGCAGCGCCGGCCACTTGCTGCAGGGTGGACAGCGTTGCCGAACCGTGCGAATACAGCTTGGGCGGCAAGGGGTTGAGACCGGAGGTAAACGCCGGGGTGAAGATCATGGCCAGGCCCACGGACATCGCAATCTGGAGTACGACGATCCACCACACTGCGGTGTCAGCCTGCAGCTGCGAAAAGTTGAACATGACGAACGTCAGCAGAGCCGCACCGGGCACGGCCAGGGGGCGGGGACCGAAGGCATCGAACAAGCGACCGATCACCGGCCCCAACAGCCCCATGATCAGGCCACCCGGCAGCAGAATCAGACCGGTCTGGAGCGTGTCCAGACCGCGAATGGTCTGCAGGTAGAGCGGGAGCACGATCACTCCGCCGAACAGGGTCATCATTGCGATGGCCATCAGCGCTACGGACACCGTGAAATCGCGGTGCTTGAACGTGCGCAGGTCCAGGAAGGGATTGTCCTTGCGCTGCAACTGGAGCTGGCGCAGCGCGAACGCGGCCACGAGCAGCACGCCCACCGCCAGGATGACTGCGCCACCGCCGGCGGAGGTGGCCCAACCCATGAAGGAATCGGAGTCACCACCCTGCGTGCCACCGGCACCCACGGTGGACAGTCCGTGCACCAACAGGCCGAACCCGAACACGGAGAGGACCACCGAAAGGAGGTCCAACCGCAGGTCACCCCGCGAGCCGACGTCCTTCAAACGGGTCAGCCCGATGACCAAGGCCAAAACGGCAATGGGGAGAACAAACCAAAAAATGCTGCGCCACGGGAAATGCGCCAGGATGAAGCCGGAAATCGTGGGGCCCAGAGCCGGGGCTACGGAGATCACGATGGATACGTTGCCCATGACCAGGCCGCGGCGTTCCTTGGGAATCAGCGTGAGGATGGTGGTCATGAGCAACGGCAGCATGATGGCCGACCCGAAGGCCTGAATCACGCGAGCCACCAGCAGGATGGTGAAACTTGGAGTCAACGCCGCCAGCAAGGTGCCCAACGCGAAGGACCCCATGGCCAGGGCAAAGACGGCCCGAGTGGAAAATTTCTGCAGCAGGAAGCCCGTGGTCGGAATGACTACGGCCATGGTCAGCATGAACGCGGTGGCAACCCACTGCACGGTCGCTGCGTCAACGTGGAGGTCCTCCATGAGATGGGGGAGCGCCACGTTCAGAATGGTTTCGTTCAGGATGACTACGAAGGCCGCGATCAGTAAAACGGCAATGGTTCCCATTGCGCCCGGAGCGGTCTGCGGTGGGTGTCCCGCAGTGCCGCCCGATGCGGATTGAGAGGGCGAAGAAGGCAAAGAAGATCTCCAACGATTGAAAGTCTGAAGGGTGTGCCCGTTGGCAGATCTGTACCAGGGCCGTCAGCCAGAATAACCATGCGGCCTGGCCAGTGGTTAACGACCCTTCAGATTTTCGAGCATCCGCCACATGAATTCGTGGGAGCGAGCGTGGAGCGCGGCAGCCTGCCGGTTATCCGACGCGCCCGCGTGGCCACCGTCAGTGGCCTCGTGGAACCACACGTTGTCATGGCCCTGGTCGAGCATTTTTGCCGCCATCTTGCGGGCCTGCACCGGCCCCACCCGATCATCCGACGTGGCTGTCCAGATCAGTGTGGGTGGGTAGCACATGGCCGCCGACAACAAGTGGTAGGGCGAGAACGTGCGAATGTAATCCCATTGCTCAGGCACATCCGGGTCGCCGTATTCCGCGATCCACGACGCCCCGGCCGAGAGCTTGGTGTAGCGGCGCATGTCCAGCAGCGGCACACCGCATGAAATTGCTCCGAACAGATCGGGATAGGTGGTCAACATGTTGCCGACCAGTAAGCCGCCGTTGGAGCCGCCGGCACACGCCAGGTTCCGGGCTGTGCACACTCCGCGTCGATGCAGGTCCTTCGCGACCGCTGCGAAATCCTCGTAGGCACGGTGCCGATTCTGCTTGAGCGCGGCGGTGTGCCAGGACGGCCCGTATTCACCGCCACCGCGAATATTCGCGATCACGTACACACCCGTGCGGCCGCGTTGATCTTCGCGGGTCAACCACGTGATCCCGGTTGCTCCGGAATATCCCGGCGTGCGGGACACCTCGAAGCCTCCGTAGCCGCTGAGCAGCGTGGGGTTCAGACCGTCCAGTTCCAGCTCGCACGGGCCCACCTGGAAATACGGAACGCGCGTGCCATCCGCGGACACGGCAAAATGCTGAGTCACCTCCAGCCCCTGTGCGTCGAAGAACGACGGCGCCCGCTTCAGGGCGGCGGGCTCGCTCGCTTTGCGCGCGGTACTGTCCGCAGCGCCGTCGGCGTCGGGGCCTGAAAGGTCAGGGAGGGAACCGCGCCCCAGGGAGGATGGCGTCAGGAAACCCGTGACCGAGAAGAAGTAGTCATTACCTACCTTGGCGTCCTCGTCGTCCACGGCCCACGCGGAGGCGCTGTGCAGCGGAGGAATGCCGGGCAGGGCAGTGAGTTCCCACTCTCCGGGCACCGTGGAGTAGAGGGCGGATGAGACATCGTGCAGGGTGTTGAGGATCAGGTGGTCGCGGGTCCAGGACCAGCCCTCCAAACTCGAGTGCTCATCCGGGGTGAAGACCGATTGCACGGAGCGGTCGCCGTTCAAGAATGCCTGGACATCCGCAGCCAGCAGACAACCAGCGGGATACTCGATCCCGTTCAGTTCCAGAGTGTGGCGCGGGCGTATCAGGAGCCACTGGTTGTGGAGATCCACGCTCACCGTGGGGTCCAGGTCGAGTTCAACCCACTGTTCCTCGCTCCACAGGTACGTGCGCACCGTGAAGAATTCCACGAGATCCATTGCGACCACTCGTTCGAAGCCCGGTGTGTGGTCCTTGTAGACCGCTGCCTGGGCGTGGTCGACGGGCACCTCGAAAATCACGGGAGCGTCCGTGATGCTCTGTCCGCGGGACACCCGGCGCACCTGCCGGGGGTATGAAGATTCGGTCATGGAACCGGGTCCGGTATCGGTGGCCACGAACAGAGTGTCCGCGTCCACCCAGGAGACCGACGACTTGGCTGTTGGCACATCGAAACCCCCGGCCACGAACTCTTGGGTTCCCAAGTCGAACTCGCGCGTGCGCACGGCGTCACCGCCGTCCGGGGAAAGCCTGACCAGAGCGCGTTGCCACTGCCCGTCCGTGTACCGGGGACGCAACAACCGGGCGCCGGAGAACACCCAGTCCACGTTCTCGGTGCGCGCCAGCTCATCCACATCCAGAAGGACATCCCAATCCGGGCTGTCACTGAGCCACGATTCCCACGTGGTGCGCCGCCACAGCCCTCGCGGGTGCTGGGCATCCCGCCAGAAGTTGTAGTAGTGGGGTCCGTGCTTGGTCACGGCCGCGATGCGGGAAGGGTTGTCCATCACGCCCAGGACGCGTTCGGTCATGGACGCCAGTTCCGGGCCATCCAGCAACGTCTCGGTGCGCTGGTTCTGCTCCTGCACCCACTCCTTGGGGCGCTCGCCGTGAATGTCCTCGAGCCACAAGAACTCATCGACGAGCTCGTCCTCGAGATGGGTGGGAGAAGGAGTAGTGGGGACCATAGGCCCCATGCTACGGACGGGGTGAGACACGCACAGATGGCTCGTTATCCTGGTCGTCATGGTGAGTCAGCGACGAGTGGTAGTGGTAGGCGCGGGTCCCCGAGGGCTTTCCGCGGTGGAACGACTGACCGCGCAGGCGGCACAGACGCGCGCTCGAGTGCACATTGATCTGGTGGATCCCTTCCCTCCCGGAGCCGGCCATGTGTGGCGCACCGATCAGTCGCTGCTTTTCCTGATGAACACCCCGTCACTGTTCCCCACGGTGATCGCGCCGGACGGTGCGCTGGCGGTGGACCCGCTGAGCGAGGTTCGGAACATGAGTTTCGACGGGTGGCGCCGCGGCGTCGTCGACGGCAGCATCACTCCGGTGAGCACCCTGGGCCAGGCCGAACGCGACGCTCTGGCGGGGCTGACCTCGCAGGACTTCCCGCCCCGCGCCATCTACGGGCGTTACCTGGAATGGATTTTCGCGACTCTCCATAGCCATTTGCCGACCAACGTGACGCTCACCGTCCACCGTGCTGAGGCCGTGGACGCGTGGGTTCAGGAAGAGGCGCGGCACCGCTACGCCGTGGAGCTCGCCGGGGGTCAGTCGATCCCCGCGGATGCTGTGGTCCTCGCCCTCGGCCACCTGGACGCCCACTTGCGTCCCGGCCAGAAGGAACTGGTGGATGGCGCGGCGGAACACGGACTGACCTACTGGCCGCCCACCGTGCCCGCTGACGCACCGTGGGCGGAAATTCCCGAGCGGGAAACCGTGCTTGTGCGCGGCATGGGCCTGAACTTCTGCGATGCCCTCGCGCAGCTCACCGAAGGCCGCGGCGGCACGTTCGAACCGGATCCGAACAACCCGGAACGTTTGATGTATCGGCCGTCCGGCAAAGAACCTCACATTGTTGCGGGTTCGCGCCGTGGCACCCCCTATCGCGCGAAGCCCCAGCTCGAGGGCTACTACGCAGAAACATTGGAGACACGGTTCTTCACGCTCCAAGCCGTCCAGGAGCTGCTGGACGTCAGCGCCGAACAACTCTCGTTCGAGCGTGACTTGTGGCCTTTGATCCGCAAGGACGCTAACTGGAACTACTACCGAGTCCTGGCGCGCACCTCCCCGGACGCGTTCACCCAACCCGCGGGTGAGTTCCTGCGCAAACTTGACGCGATCCTTCTTGACGACGACGGCGCTCGCTGGTCCCAGCGCGTCGAAGCCTTGGTCTCCGCCTCCGTCGTGCCGGGCCGACAGCTGCAGCAGGAGCGACTGGCGCGCCCCTTCGAGGACATCAACTTCGATAGTCATGACGAGTACGCCGCCGCGGTGGTGCACTACCTGGACCGTGACGTCCATGGATCGCTGCAGGGCGAGGACGACCCCGTGAAGATGGCCATCTCCTCCCTCAACGCAGCTCGCACCGTGCTCAAGTGCGTGCTGGCTGAGGCCGGAATTTCGGATTCCTCGTGGGTCAACGAGCTGCGCCGGCAGTTCGAGCCGTTCGTGGAAGGTCTTGCCTCCGGCCCGCCCGTGCTGCGTATCCAGCAGTTGGCGGCGCTCACGCGTGCGGGCGTGGTCCGGTTTCTCGGTCCCGAACCGCGCTTCGTGGTGGACCGTAACGCGGGCTGCTTCGTGGCGGCGTCCCCGTGGGTCAGCGATACGCCCGTGCGAGCTCACTGGCTCATCGAGGCGATGTCACCCACCAACGACGTGCATCGCAATATTTCCCCGCTGCTGTCGAACATGCACGAGCGGGGCCTGGTGCGCGGCAAACTCATGGAAACGCGCGACGGTGCCAGCCCGGTCACGAGTACCGGCCTGGACGTGAGCGCAAGCGCTCGCCGCGAGGACACCGCGCTCGGCGGGCTCAAACTCGGTGCCGGTGCCTTTGCCTACCGGGTGGTGGGTCAGAAGGACGCCGTGGAACCCGGGATCTTCGTGCTGGGTCTGCAGTTGTCGTCGGTCCAGTGGGGCGTCTCAATTGCCGCGGAGGCGGAATCGCCGGCGCACCTGGGCGCCCGCACCCTCGCGGATGCGGACCAAGTGGCGCAGGCGATCCTGGCGGAATAACCGGCTTCAGCCACCCTCGCCGGGCTGTACCTCCCCTAGCTATCGGGAGCCTTAGCGGCCCAGACCTCAGCCGGGCCGTTGCGCCCGGGGCCTATTCGGCATCCACCAGCGCGTACACGCGTGACGGGCTGCCGGTGCCACCTTCGATGGGCAGCGGCGCGACCACTAGCAGTGCACCGGTGGGCGGTAGCTCACCCAAGTTCTGCAGTGACGTGATGCCGTACTTGTCGTTGCCCAGCAAGTAGTAGTGCATGGGGAAAGCCGGGTCCAGACCGCCGGCGGCACCGGCGTCGATGCCCACGGTCTCGACACCCACACCCGAGATCGCTCGTTCCTCGCCGAGCCAGCGTGCACACTCCACCGTGAAGCCGGGGCTGTGGGGTCCGTTCTCGTCCTTGTTCAAGAACGCCTCCCGATCCTGAGCGAATCGATCCCAACCGGTGCGGAATAGCACCCAGGCGTTGTCCGGGATGGCACCGTGCTCGGCCTCCCACTCCTGAATGTGG
>JAKDKI010000381.1 GCA_030453435.1 Kocuria sp. | reverse complement strand
CAGGGTCCAATTTGCCATTGAATCGAAAATGCACACGCTCGTGACCGAGCAATTCTCAGCCAGTGTAGCAGCTGCTTCACGCCGCCGCGAACCGGTTCATCTCGGACCCACCGGGTAATGGCGGGCGTTCAGTTCCCCGACGCCGCCAGGTCCTGCGAGATCGCCGCCGCACACGCGAGTAACTCGGGGATGACTTGGGCTTCCGGGTGATCGGTGTCCACCCCGGGCATGCCCACGCGCATGGACACGTTGATCGCGGCCACGGTGCGCCCGGTGAGGTCATTGACGGGAACCGCAGCCGAGCGAAGGCCCACTTCGAGTTCCTGGTCGACCACGGCATAGCCCTGCTCGCGCACTCGCTGCAGTTGCTGCAGCAAAGCTTCCCGCTCGGTGGTGGTCCGCCGGGTCAGCGGGGAAAGCTCTGCCGTGTTGAGGTACTCCCCCAGCTCGTTGGCATCCAGCCCGGCGAGTAACACGCGCCCCATGGAGGTGGCGTACGCGGGGAACCGGGTTCCCACGGCGATAGCAACGGTCATGATGCGGTGGGTGGCTACGCGGGCCACATACACAATGTCCTGGCCGTCGAGCACGGACATGGAGGTGGATTCCTGCAGCGTGTCCGACAGTTTCTTCAGGTGCGGACTCGCAATCTGGGGTAACGAGAGCGCCGAGAGATACGAGTACCCCAGCTGCAAGACCTTGGGCGTGAGCTCGAACATCCGCCCGTCCGACCGGACGTATCCCAGGGACTCGAGCGTCAGGAGGAACCGGCGGGCGGTAGCGCGCGTCAAACCCGTGTGACGCGCGACGTCGGAGAGCGTCATGACGGGCTGAGCGGCGTCGAAAGCGGAAATCACGGACAGTCCGCGTGCGAGCGACTGGACGTACTGGCTCTTGTCGGCGGAGTCTGCGTCAGCACTCAAGGGGGCTTCCAATCACACGGGTCGAACAATGGACTTGCATGTAGCGAGCTCGATTAAAGCAAGGCGGGGGCGGAACCATGAAAGTTCCGCCCCGCGCCAGCGTCAGTTGGCGGGCTTCAGCTCGATGTCGACCAACTCGGTGAGTTCGTCGAAACCGATGCCGAAGGTCTCGCGCACACGCACGCCGTCCTCCTCGATGAGGAACACGGCCTTGTCCGTGTAGATGCGCGAAACGCAACCAACACCGGTCAGCGGCATATCGCACTCTGCCACCAGTTTGGGCTGACCCTTCTTGGTCTGCAGGGTCATCATCACGAAGGTCTGCTTGGCACCGGTAGCCAGATCCATGGCACCGCCCACCGCGGGGATAGCACCGGGCTTACCGGTGTGCCAGTTCGCCAGGTTGCCCTTCTGATCCACCTGGAAGGCACCCAGGACACAGCAGTCCAGGTGACCGCCGCGCATCATCGCGAAGGAATCAGCGTGGTGGAAGTAAGAGCAACCTTCGGTCTCGACCACGGGGATCTTGCCCGCATTGATGAGGTCAGGATCGATCTCTTCACCCTTGGCCTCGGCACCCATGCCCAGCATGCCGTTCTCGGTGTGCAGGGTGACGTCGTCCTCGGGGGACAAGTAGTTGGAGACCAGCGTGGGCTGGCCGATGCCCAGGTTGACGTAGGCGCCGGCGGGGATATCGCGGGCTACGACCTCTGCGAGCTCTTCGGGGCTCAGGGCGTGATCATTGTTCTGCGGGACGCTCATGCCGCACCTTCCTCTCGCGGGTCTACCTGCTTGGGAGCTTCGAGCTTGACCACGGTGTCCACGTAGATACCGGGGGTCACCACGACCTCGGGGTCGATCTGCCCGCGCTCCACGATCTCACTGACCTGCACGATGGAGTGCTTGGCGGCCGCGGCCATGATGGGGCCGAAGTTACGAGCGGTCTTGCGGTAGACCAGGTTGCCCGCAGTATCTGCGGTGTGTGCCTTGGTCAGGGAGAAGTCCGCGTGGATGGGGTACTCGAGCACCTGGTGCTTGCCGTCCAGTTCACGAACTTCCTTGCCCTCGGCCAACGGGGTGCCGTAGCCGGTGGGGGTGTAGAAAGCACCGATGCCGGCACCGGCGGCGCGAATGCGCTCGGCCAGGTTGCCCTGCGGTACGACCTCGAGCTCGATCTCGCCGGCGTGGTACTTCTCGTCGAAGTGCCAGGAGTCCGCCTGTCGCGGGAAGGAGCAAATGATCTTCTTCACGCGACCGAGCTGGATGAGCTTGGCCAGTCCCACATCGCCGTTGCCTGCGTTGTTGTTGACCACGGTGAGGTCCTTGGCGCCGTTCTCGATGAGCGCGTCAATGAGCTCAACGGGCTGCCCGGCAACACCGAAGCCACCGATCATCACGCAGGCGCCGTCGTGGATGGGCTCCACGGCCGCGGCCACGCTGTCTGCAATATTCAGCATGAGCTGTATGCCTTTCTTCGTTTGGTCTGGGGTTGAGCGCTTAGCCCTTGGCGTTTTCGTTCTCGAGCACCACGGCGAGACCCTGGCCCACGCCGATGCACAGGCTGGCCACGCCCCAGCGTTCGCCGGTCTCTTCGAGGCGACGTGCCAGGGTGCCGAGCACGCGGGTACCGGACGCGCCGAGCGGGTGACCGATCGCGATCGCGCCGCCCCACGTGTTCACGATGCTCTGGTCCACGCCCCACTGGCGCAGGCACGCGA
>JAKDKI010000071.1 GCA_030453435.1 Kocuria sp. | reverse complement strand
GCGGACGGCAAGGTGCGCGCGATCGGCGTTAGCAACTTCATGGTCGAGGACCTGACCGAGCTCTTCAACCAGACCGATGTCGTCCCCACGGTCAACCAGATCGAACTGCATCCGTACTTCCAGCAGGCAGAGGTTGTCGCGGTGGGGCGCGAGCACGGAGTTCTGCCGCAGGCTTGGTCACCGATAGGCGGCGTCGTGAATTACGAGGGTGGCGAGGGCAGCCCGCTGCAGGACCCCACGATCGGCGAGATTGCCACCGCCCACGGCAAGTCACCCGCCCAGGTCATGCTGCGGTGGCACCTGCAGAAAGGTGTGCAGGTTATCCCCAAGTCGGTGCGCCCAGAACGCATTGCGGAGAACTTCGACATCTTCGACTTCGAACTGATCGATAGTGAGATCGCGGCCATCGACGCCTTGGAGAAGGGTGTTCGCGGCGGCCCCGAACCCGCCTCCATGACGCTGGAGAAGTGGGGCAAAGCGATTCCCGAGGCGTAGTCACTCGGAAGGCGGCACTCGTGGCGCGCCGACATCCTAGGCAGAGGACCGCAGCGAAAACCGGGTTCCGGGTGCGATCTAGTGCCACAGATGTCGGCGCGCCACCGTTTTCGGATTCAGGGAGCTGGTCAGCTGTAAATGATGCGGCTCAGCTGGGTTCCGTAGTCGGCATCCACGGTCAGCGTCTCGTCCTCCATGTGATCGAACAGGACGGCAACGAACATGTCGCGGCGGTGAGCAAGCTTCTCCTTGCGCGCAGCCTTCAGGGCCGCGGGGATCTGGTCTGCCGTGAGTTTCGTGCAGTACACCGGGGAGCCGGGCTGCTGACGCCACGATTCGGCCAGAGAACCGGCATCCACGGGATCCAGGCCGGAATCGTTGACGAGGGTCATCGCGATCTCCTTCGCGTGGGCGTCGTCGCCGGCCACCGGGATGGCCACGCGCTCGGGATCGCCCGCTTCGCGCGCATCGTCCGCGAGCACGCCCCAGCCGACGGCGTTCCAAGCCTTCACGATGGTGCGTCCACCCAGCTGCTCGACCACCCACTCGCTTTCCACCTGGCCGTTCTCCATCGCCTCAATGGACTCGTCCCGGTTGGGGTAGTAGTTGGAGGTGTCGATCACTGCGGTCTGTTCTGGCAGCGCCTGAACCAGCGGCGCGATCTTTGACATGGCGTTCAGAGGAATGGACAGGATCAGTGCGTCGACATCGCTCGCGGCCTCTTCCGCGGTCACAGCCTGTGCGCCGGTGGCCAAGAGGTCGCTATCAATGGTTTCGGGTCCGCGCGAGTTAGCGATTTTGACCTCATGGCCCTTGGTGGGCAGTCGCTTGGCCAGGCTGGAGCCGATGTGGCCGGTTCCGATGAGTCCGATCTTCATGAGTGATGTTCTCCTAGCGTTGGTGTCCGTGCGTCGGTCCGCCGACATCCTGGGCAGAGGTTCGCAGCGAGAACCGTGTTCCGGGTGCGAACTCGAGCCACAGATGTCAGCGCGGCCTTCGTCGTCGAGATCTGACTACAGATCAGCCGTAGATGAGGCGGTTCAGCTCGGTCAGGTAGTCCGCGTCGATCGTCATGGACGGGTCATCCGCACGGTCCATGATCACGCCGATGGCCAGGTCACGACGCGGCGGGATGCGGTCCTTCTCAGCCCTCGCGAGTGCGTCCACGACCTGATCTGCGGAAAGACTCGTGCAGTACACGGGGGGAGCCTGGCTGCTGGCGCCAGGACTCGGTCAAGGGCCCGGCGTCCACGGCGTCGAAACCGGTGTCCTCGACCAGGGAACGCGCGATCTCTCCGGTGCGAGCGTCGTCGGCGGCCACGGGAATGGCGATGCGCTCGGGATCACCCGATTCACGCGCCTGATCTGCGAAAACGCCCGCTAGAACTGCGTTCCAGGCCTTGGCAATCGTGCGTCCACCGAACTGCTCGACGACCCACTCGCTTTCGGTCTGGCCGTTGTTGATCGCCTCGATGGCGTCGTCGCGGTGGGGATAGTAGTTGGAGGTGTCGATCACCGCAGTCTCGTCCGGGAGCGCCTGGATGATCGGCGCCAGCTTGGGCATCGCGGCGAGGGGGATGGACAGAATGAGGGCGTCGACGTCGCTCGCGGCCTCTTCTGCCGTCACGGCCTGTGCGCCGTTGGCCAGCAAGTCCGCGTCGATGGTTTCGGGGCCGCGGGAGTTGGCGACCTTGACCTCGTGACCCTTGGCGGGCAAACGCTTGGCGAGCGTGGAGCCGATGCTGCCTACGCCGATGATTCCGATCTTCATGGGTGGTTCCTCTCTGTGTGCGCTTGTGGGAGTGCAAACGGAGAGGGTTTCCGGTTTATTCCGGGTACGCAGATCCTGAGTGAGGATCTCGGGAGCGCTGAAACTTGGGATGCCTGGGCTCGCAGTCGATCGTCGTGGTTTGAGATCCGGCGTTCTCAAGCGGCAGTCTCCAAGTGGAATGAGCTATATCCCGGGTGTTGAAGTTGAGTCCCACCTGTAGTCAATGGCCTGAAGATCCTCGTCTCGCGGGTTCCACTCGCGGACTACGAAGGTCGCGTCCTGGTCATCAATTTCGCCCTCATCGGTGAAGCGTAAACCGCTTAAGATCCCAATGACACACTCGCCGGGATGCTCTCGCGCATGATTCACTTCACCGTTAGTCACAATGACAGTCGACCCCTTGGACTGCGTGCCCTTAGCTTCTAGGTATCGGACTTCATCGCCTTTCTTTGCGATAGCATCGAATGGGCCGTCGTGCCGCACGTCATCAACTTCCCACCCTTGGGCTCGATAGTGATTTTCCAGGCGAATTTGAGCGGCATCTTCGATCTTTTTGCGGAGTTCTGGATTAACTATACGACCTTGACTGTCTACTTCGGCTTCATGATCGATAATTTTTCCAGTATATAGTTCTGGGTCGGAAATTAGATGATCTAGGTGGCTCGTATCGTGGTAATTGAACTCTCGACGACCTTTGCGCACTTGTGATCCATGGAGCTCGTCATGAACGGGGTGACCGGGATGAAGGACATAACCCTGGAGGGCCCGGCGTCGTTTGCCGTTTTTATAGAATTCAGGACCCACTTCCTCGATGCCGGTAATAGCAGCGACTAATACTATTTTCCCACCGTATGAAAAGGTAGCAATCTTTTCATCTCGGGCGTCATCACCCAGTCGCCAAACCCCTCGGTTGTACTCCCAAACTTCCTCTGGTTCGGCCAGCGGGTCCCAGCCTGCCCAGGGGCGATTATTCCATGAAGAAAATGAATCATGAGGGTCCTTCTTGACAAATTTAAAATTTATAGACATTTCAACCTCTTTAGTCGTTTGCGTAAATCGTATCTGGAAACTAATTGGGTAAAGAGTGAACTTGTTACTTATCGGTTCAAGGCATGTGTTCAAGAATCTGTCATTCTAGAACTTCTAGCCACACAAGCGATTATGCGGTAGATATGACTTAAACGAAAGGACCCCACATGTTCACCGGACTCAGCGCCTTCCCGCTCACACCGCTTCACGACGATCAGGTCGACGAGAAGGCCTTCATTGGCTTGGTTCAACGCCTTGCTGCCGCTGGCGTCGACTCGATCACCGCCCTCGGCTCCACTGGCTCCTACGCGTACCTCACTCGCGAAGAGCGCCAACGGGTCACCCAGCTAGCAGTTGAGCACGCGGGTGACGTCCCGGTGTTCGCGGGTATCGGCGCGCTGCGCACTTCCCAGGTTCTAGGCCACGCCGACGACGCGGCCCAAGCCGGCGCCTCTGCTCTCCTTCTCGCACCCATGAGCTACCAGGCCCTCACCGCCGATGACGTGTTCGAGCTGTTCCGCGCCGTCACCGAGCACACGGATCTGCCGGTCATCGTCTACGACAATCCGGGGACCACGCACTTCACGTTCACCACGGACCTCTATGCCCGTATCGCTCAGCTGCCGGGGATCGCGTCCATCAAAATCCCCGCGCTGCCTGCCAACAGCGCGGAGGCACACAAGAAGGTTCAGGAGATCCGAAGCATCATCCCCGAGAACGTGACCATTGGCATCTCGGGTGACCAGAGCGCCGTCGGCGGCCTGAAAGCCGGGTGCGATGTCTGGTATTCGGTGATCGGCGGGACCTTACCGGAGCTGGCCGTGAAGCTGACTCGGCTCGCCCAGAATGGCGACGCGAACGAAGCCACCAAAGAATCCGCCCGCCTCGCCCCGCTGTGGGAGCTCAACGCGGAGTTCGGCAGTCTGCGCGTGGTGGCCGCAATTGCCGAGTACCTAGGCTTGGCACCGGAGAAGTGTCTGCCCCTGCCGATCCAAGGTCTGGATGAGCAGCAGCGCACACGCGTGAAAACGGCGGTCGATCAGCTGGACCTCACCTGACCGAATTCGGGCGTAGCCTGAGGTTCAACTCGCACGAGTCCTTCAGCGGATCGTCACTGAAGAAGTCGTCCACGATCAGAGAGGATCACGGACATGGTCGAAGCGTGGATCGTGATCTTCTTCTACTTCGTGCTCGCCACCACCCTGTGGTCCGTGGTGACCTGGGCGTGGGTGTACCTGCGGAGCGCGCTGCGGGGACGGCGCGCGCAGAGAACAACAACGTCCCCGCAAGCCCAAACCGAGCGGCGCCCCGCCACCACCCAGAACCCACCAGGCGAACCGCCCACGTACAGCAAGAAAGCGAAGCGAATTGCCCTTGCCTACGGCGTGATCGACCTCCTGATCATCCTGCTGTGCGTGATCGCATACCTGACCGCGTCCGGCGAACTCGTCGGCGAACTGATTGCGTACGGCCTGATCATCACGCTCGTCCACGTGGGGTTGTGCTGGGCGCTGCAGTACTCCAAGCGGAAGAAGATGGCCTCAGAGCCGCTTCCCCGCATTCAATGACGCGGACATGAACTCGGCCACGACCTTCTGCGAGATGGCCACATCCAGGACGAAAACGCCTTCCTCATGCGTGGCCAGCCAGTCGGTGAGCACGGACAGTTCCGCCAGGCTGCGGACCTTGGCGCCGTCCGCGCCCATGGCCTTGCCCATCGCGGAGAAGTCCACCTCGTCGATGAGCATGGCCGTGGGATCCAGGCCCTTGGACGCGTACTGGTGCAGTTCGGCACCGTAAGCGGAGTCGTTGAGGACCACCACCACGCCGCGGCGGGTGGCGCGCACGAACGTTTCCAGATCCGCCAGGCCCATGAGCCCGCCGCCGTCGCCCGTGACGAACACCGTGGTGCGTTCAGGGCGAGCCACCGAGACTCCGGCCGCGGAGCCGAAGCCCAGCCCGATCGACTGGAACGCGGTGCCCACCAGCACCATCGCCTGAGGGTCCGGGACGGACAAGTACATGGGTGCCCAGCCGATGAAGTGTCCACCGTCCATGACCACGGAGCGCTCGGCGGGCAGGATTTCCTCGAGGGCTGAGACCACCGCGCGGGGGTTGAGCCGTCCGTCTGGGCCGAACTCGGTGGGGTCCTCCACTGGTTCGGCGGAGCGGAATTCTTCCCCGGCGACTTCGGGGACGGCGGCGCGCCAGGTGGCCGCGGCGTCGGCGGCCGAGATGCGGGCCAACAGGCCGGCGGTGGCGGGCCCCAGATCCGCGCGCACGTAGTCGGTGACCTGCGGGTGGGCCATGATGGCCTCGGGTTCGTTGTCGATGCGGATCACGCGTGCGTCCGGCGAGAAGAGCGTTCCGTACCGCGACTGGAAGGTGTTGAGACTCGCACCGGCGACCAGAACGACGTCGGCCTGTTGCGCCAGATCCAGGCGGTGCTCGCGCGTGAAGCCCCCGGCGATGCCCAGGTTCCAGGGCGAGTCCAACGCGTTGGTGGCCATCACGGAGGTCATGAACAGCGCCCCGAGACGATCGCCGAGCTCCTGGAGCGCACCGGCGGCGTCTCCGAGGAGCACCCCGCGGCCGGCCAGGATCAGTGGCCGCTCCGCGCCACGAAGAATAGATGCAATACGATCGAGTTCCTCGCCCGGTGCGACCCAGGACGGCTTGTTCGGCAGCGGCTCCAGCTCGGTCTGCGCGGTGAGCGGGGCGGTGGCGTGGTCGTAGGGGATCGCCACGATCACCGGCTGCACGGTCTGCTGCGCCAGATCGAAGGCCCGGTGGGTGATGGCCGCGGCATTGTCCGGGCCGGCCACCAGCGTGGTCACACCCACCGCCGACGCCGCTCCGGCCTGGTCGATATCGAACGGTCGCCTTCCGGTGGTGGGCGCGTCACCCACCACGAGTACCAGCGGAACGCGGGCCAGGCGCGCCTCCGCCAAGCCCGTGTAGGTGTTGGTGAACCCGGCGCCGTAGGTCACGGTGGCGGCTCCGATCCGACCGGTCGCACGGTGATACGCGTCGGCCATGGTCACGGCGGCCACCTCGTGACGAGCGGAGGTGAACGGGAACCCCTGATAGGTGAGATGACTGATCACGTGGGCATTGCCGTTACCCATGAGGCCGAACAGATGGTCGGAACGCTCGGCAATCACGTCAGCGACCGCCGTCGAAACGCTTGTTTTCTCGGCGGGTTGATCCGATGCGGGACGGTTCTGCTCGGTGGTCATGGCGTGTTCTTCTCCTGAGTCATGGGTGGAGCTACCTGCTCGTTGCCGGGGTTGCCCCGAATTCGTCCGCTCAAACGCAGGTATGAGTGGTAAGCTGAATCAAATTCAGAAAAGTGATTCAGGGGGTGGATGCAGTGAACGAAATGGTAGCGGCGATTGAGAGCGCCCGTGAAGCTGCCGGTCTGTCCCAGCGCGCTTTGGCCGACAGGGTAGGCCTCTCCCAGGCCACGCTGAACCGTATTCTGAGCGGTGAACGCGCAGTGAAGATGACTGAAGTGATCATGATTGCTGATGCCACTGGATGCACTGTCGCGCAGCTGGCTGGCAGCGGCGTTGCTGGGCGCGTGCAGTGTGCGGCTCGTGCGACGAATGGATCGAACATGGATTCCATGCGCCAACGGTTGCTGCATTTCATGGAGCTGGACGCATACCTTGACGATTACGCGATTCCTGCGGCGTAATGACTCCTTCACTCGAACAGCAAGCTCAACGGGCGGCGGATGAGTTCCGCCGGGAGCACCGACTTGGGGTGCAACCACTTGGCGATCTAGTGGCATTGATCGAGCAAACGACCGGGCATGACGTTGCGATTCTCGACGCAGACCCGGATGAGCACGGTCTGATCATGCGAGATCCGGAGCGCAACAAGGTGTTCATTGGAGTGGCACGCAGCCATAAGCCAATGCGTCAGCGAAGCTCACTGGCACACGAGCTGGCCCACCTGATCTTTCAGGACTGGTCGGATGAATTGGGCAAACGCTCACCGGAGGAAATCCGGGCTGATGCTTTTGCACGGCATCTGCTGGTGCCGCAGGAAGGGGTCAAGGAGTTTCTCGGAAGCACACATGATGTCTCTAGGCAGACCCTTTCGGACGTTGTGCAGAGGTTCCTGGTGTCACCAGCCATTGCCGCGATTGCCATGAGGGAGGCCGGTTATGTGCCTTCAGGCCTGGCCTCAGAATGGGGTCGGACCCCCACGCCGCAGCTGGCAACGAGGTTCGGGTGGAGCGATCAATATGAGGCGCTTCAGGTCGACTCGAATCGGCTCCGTGCACCTCAGGGTCTCGTGTCGCGAGCGATCGCGGGCTACGCCGAGGGTGTCGTTAGCGCGCAAACGATCGCCACGCTGCGAGGAGTCCCGGCTGAGCGGATTGTGCATGAACTTGAGGGGATCGGAATAGTCCCGAGGGTTCCGGACGACAGGGAGTTCGAACCCGATGAACTTCCGGATATTGATGTGGATCTGAGCGGGCTGGAGGACGAAGGCAGATCGCCATGAGCCAGCGGCCGATCATGGATGCTGGTCCGGGACTCAACTTCTTCTCCCTGAACAAAGAGCGCTTGCTCTTTGCGACACTTGGGCCACTTGCAGTTCCAGAGATCGTTGAACACGAAATCGTGCGTAAAGCTCGTCAGGACCAACGGTTTAAACCCGCTGAACGTGTGCTGGGCAAGGTTCCACCACGGTTACTAGAAGTTCTCTCCGACGATGTCACTCCTGAGCTCGCCACGGCAGTGAATCGTATCGCTGGTGTTCCCATCGAAAGCCGCATGCGTTCGAGCAAAGATCTGGGCGAAACCATGGTGGTCGCTCACGCCGTCGTTGCTGCCGAGCGTGGGGATCGCGTCATCGTGCTCATCGATGACGGTGGAGGCCGGCGGGTGGCTGCGCGAGAAGCGGCACGCCTGCGGCGCCTGCGTGAGAGGCAAGCAGATATTGGCAGCATCGCGTTGATCAGCACGGGCCACGTTTTGAAGAAAGCCGCTGGCGGCGAGGACTTGCCAGACCGCAACTCCATGCGAGAGCTGTACGAAAGATTGCGTGCTCTAGATGATGGGCTGGCTCCGCTGGAGGGAACTGGTTTGATGGAACTGCCGTGTTGGTCGTAGCTGGGATGACTACACGAGGTTGTTGAACTCTGTTCAGACGAAGCACGTCTCCACTTCGTGCCTTGCACCCACCAAGTGACCTGCCTTACATTTGAGGCAGCCTACGGCGGGTCCGGATTCGGACTATCTACCGGGCGAGCAACCAAGAATCGCACTGATTCGGCGCTAGATCGCTCCCGGTACAGCTGAGGACGGATCTACTCCACGTCGCAGTCAGTGGCTTGTCACGAGGAGTTCAGCGCCATGAGCGAGATCCGTTTAACCATCAACGGCCACGAACGCGGCTTCGCCGGCGTCAATCCCCACACTCGTCTACTCGATTTCCTGCGTGATCAGGGTCTGACCGGCGCCAAGGAAGGCTGCGCGGAAGGCGAGTGCGGCGCCTGTGCAGTGCTGGTCGCACGGCCGGACGGCGATGATCGCACCCGCTGGACCTCCGTCAACGCGTG
>JAKDKI010000380.1 GCA_030453435.1 Kocuria sp. | reverse complement strand
GTCACTTCACGAGCATGAGCGTTGTCGCCGAGCTTCCCACGGACTCGGACACCGGTTTCAAGGTGGCCCTGGAAAACTTCCAGGGCCCCTTTGACGTGCTGCTCTCCCTGATCGCCAAGCATGAAATGGACATCACCCACGTGGCACTGTCCGTGGTCACGGATGAGTTCATCCGCTATGTGAAGGCACTTCAGGAAGAGGGCTCGGTCAAGGCCCTCGATGAGGCCAGTGAGTTCTTGGTAGTGGCGGCGACCCTGCTCGACCTCAAGGCCGCGCGCTTGTTGCCGCGCGGCGAGGTGGAGGACGAATACGACGTCGAACTCCTGGAAGCTCGCGACCTACTGTTCGCGCGGTTGCTGCAGTACAAGGCGTTCAGGGAAGTGGCGGGACAACTCAACTGGCGCTTCGCGGCGGAGTCCGTGCGGATCCCGCGGCAGGTGGACCTGGACCCCGCGGTGACCACCGCGCTGCCGCCACTGAAGTGGACGCTCACCCCCGAACAGTTCGCTCAACTCGCCGTGGTCGCCCTGGACCCCGAACGACACGTGCCGGACGAGGTCAACGTGGAGCACTTGCACGGTGCCGTGGTGCGCGTCGCGGACGAGGCGGAGACCATGGCCGAGATCCTCAAGGACGGCCAGGACCATAGCTTTGCCACCCTGATCTCGGACGCGGACTCCACGTTGGTGATTGTGGTGCGATTCCTGGCGATCCTGGAAATGTTCCGCGACCGCGTGGTGCGGATCCGTCAGGACGAGGTGCTCGGACCGTTGCTCGTGCGCTGGGACGGTCCGGACGACTGGACTTCGGAAGGGCTCAACAGCGAGTACACGGGCGCCGAGATTCCCCTCGAGGGCACCTCCGTCAACGAGGACAACGGCGCGGGGGAATAGCACCTGGCAACGGCGGCCCGGAAAACCTGAAACAATAAGACACGTCATGGATCGGTGTGAACCGTACCGAAGGAGATGATGTCAGCGTGGTAGACGAACCACACGCGCAACCCCCGACCGATATCCACGCGGCTCTCGAGGCCGTCCTCATGGTGGCCGCAGCGCCCGTCCGGGAAGAAGAACTCGCGCGCTCCCTCAACGTGCCCGTGCACGAGGCGCGCAGCGGCCTGGAATACCTGAAAGCCGAGTACGACGGCGTGATCGGTCCCACTCCCGTAGCCCCTCCGGAATCGCCTGACCTCCGATATGATGGAGGGTCGGCCTCCAGAGTGCGCGGATTCGAACTGCGCCAAGTGGCCGGCGGCTGGCGCATCTACTCGCGCAGTGAGTACGCCCAGCTCGTGACCGACTTCGTGGTGGAAGGCAGCAGCTCGCGCTTGTCGCAAGCGGCCCTGGAAACCCTTGCCGTGGTGGCCTACCTGCAACCCGTGTCCCGCTCCCGGATCTCAGCGATCCGCGGTGTCAACGTGGACGGCGTGGTGCGAACCTTGGTGCAACGCGGACTGCTCACCGCACACGAACGCGAAGAATCCACGGGTTCCGTGCTCTACTCCACCACCCCCTTGTTCTTGGAAAAGCTGGGACTCGGTTCATTGGATGAACTGCCAGACATTGCCCCACTGCTTCCCGGAACCGACCAACTTGAAGACTTAGAGGACTGATCTCAGCATGGCTCAATCACGTAACAACTCCTCCCGCGGCGGAGCACCCCGCGGCGGCGGCAAGCCCGGCGGCGGCGCTCGCGGTCCGCAGGGTCGCGGCAAGGGATCCAAGGCCGGCCCCAAGGGCGGTTTCAGGTCCGGGCCGAAAACCGGGCCGCAAACCGGTCCCAAGTCCGGACCGGGCAAGCCCAAGGCCGCAGCCGGCAAGAAGGGCCCGCAGAAGCCCCGCGCCTTCGGTGGCGTGGACAAGTACGAGCGCCGCGCCTCGGCGATCAAGGAGCACGGCCCGCACCGGCGTCGTCGTCCCAAGAACCCGCCCGTCGATCGTCTGGAAGCCCACGACGAGAACGGCGTGCGCCTGCAGAAGCTCATGGCCCAGGCCGGTGTGGCCTCGCGGCGCGTGTGCGAGGAAATGATCCTGGACGGTCGAGTGGAAGTGGACGGCCAGATCGTCAACGAACTGGGCGTGCGCGTTGATCCCGCGCTGCAGAGCGTCCACGTGGACGGCATGCGCATCCAGACCGACGAGAAGCTCGTCTACTACTCGTTCAACAAGCCTGCCGGCGTGGTCTCCACCATGGAGGACCCGGACGGCCGCCGTTGCGTGAGTGACTTCTTGGACGTCCGCAAGCACGAGCGCGTGTTCCACGTGGGTCGCTTGGACGTGGAGACCGAGGGCCTGCTGCTGCTCACCAACGACGGCGAACTCACCAACCGCTTGACCCACCCCTCCTACGAGGTGCCCAAGACCTACCTGGTCCAGGTGCACGGTCCCGTGGAGAAGGGCATCGGTAAGCAGATGCGCGAGGGCATCAAGCTCGAGGACGGCATTGCCAAGGTCGATTCGTTCAAGCTGATCGACTCCAAGCCCGGTCACGTGTTGATCGAAGTCGTGTTGCACACCGGCCGTAACCGTATTGTCCGCCGCATGTTCGATTCCGTGGGCCACCCGGTCGAGCGGCTCGCGCGCACTCAGGTGGGCCCGATCGCCATTGGTGATCAGCGCCAGGGTGTGGTGCGCAAGCTGTC
>JAKDKI010000379.1 GCA_030453435.1 Kocuria sp. | reverse complement strand
ATTTCTCCCCGCGTGAGATCGGCGTCAAGGACGGCAAGATCGTGGCGATCGAACCACTCGGTGCGAACCTCGAGGGCGCCAAGGTTGTGGAGCTGGCAGATGACGAGACCCTGATCCCCGGCCTCGTGGACACCCACGTCCACGTCAACGAGCCCGGCCGTACCGAGTGGGAGGGCTTCGGTTCAGCAACCCGCGCCGCGGCGGCCGGTGGCGTGACCACCATCGTGGACATGCCGCTGAACTCCGTGCCCGCCACCGTGAACGTTGCCGCGCTGGAGTACAAGCGCCTGTTCGCCCAGCAGAACGCCTTTGTGGACGTCGGATTCTGGGGCGGTGCGATCCCCGGCAACAAGAAGGACCTGCGCCCCCTCCACGACGACGGCGTGTTCGGCTTCAAGTGCTTCCTGCTCCACTCCGGCGTGGACGAGTTCCCGCACCTGGAAGCGGACGAAATGGAAGAGGCGCTGGCCGAGGTCAAGACCTTCGACTCGCTGCTGATCGTGCACGCTGAGGATTCGCGCACCATCGACAAGGCCCCGCAGCCCAACGGTGACGTGTACGAACACTTCCTCAAGTCCCGCCCGCGCGGTGCCGAGAACATCGCGATCGCCGAGGTTATCGAGCGCACCCGCTGGACCGAGGCGCGCTCGCACGTCCTGCACCTGTCCTCCTCGGATGCGCTGCCCATGATCGCCTCCGCCAAGCGCGACGGCCTGGACATCACCGTGGAGACCTGCCCGCACTACCTGACCCTGCTCTCCGAGGAGATCCCCAACGGCGCCACCGCGTTCAAGTGCTGCCCGCCGGTGCGCGAGGTCTCCAACCGGGAGAAGCTGTGGGAGGGCTTGCTGGACGGGACCATTGACTTCATCGTCTCGGACCACTCGCCGTCGACCCTGGACCTGAAGGACCTGGGCAACGGTGACTTCGGCGTGGCATGGGGCGGCGTCTCATCACTGCAGTTGGGCTTGTCACTGATCTGGACCGAAGCACGACGCCGCGGTGTTGGCCTGGACAGGGTCCTGCAGTGGATGTCCACGCGCCCGGCCGAGCGCGTTGGCCTGCGCTCCAAGGGTCGCCTGTCCCTGGGCTACGACGCCGATATGGCCGTCTTCGCACAGGACGAGAGCTTCGTGGTGGACGCCAAGTCCCTTAACCACAAGAACCCCATCACCCCGTATCAGGGCAAGGTGCTCTCCGGTAAGGTCCGCAAGACCTTCGTGGGCGGCAAGGAAGTCGACTACAAGAAGCCCTCGGGTCGCCTGCTCAACCGCGGCCAGGTGTGATTCACACGCGTTAGTGGCCCGTTGGTCGCTCGTTAGTGGCTTGCCCGGGTTTCACGGTTCATACTGTGAAGCCCGGGCACACTATTGATATTTTCCACGTATGACCCGTCCGGCAGGTTTGGACACGGGAAGGAACGGTTCCGCAGTTAGGAGCGCGCCATGACTGATTTGATCGATACCACCGAGATGTACCTGCGCACCGTGCTGGAGCTCGAAGAGGAGGGCATCCCTGCCCTGCGCGCTCGCATTGTGGAGCGCCTGGGCCACACCGGCCCCACCGTGTCCGAAACCGTTCAGCGACTGTGTCGCAAGGGGCTCACGGAGCTCTCCGAGGGAGACATTCGGACCCGCACCGTGTCCCTGACCGCGGAGGGTCGCGAACAGGCCACATCCGTGATGCGCAAGCACCGGCTGGCCGAGCGCTTGTTGTCTGATGTCATCGGTCTGGAACTGCCCTACGTGCACGAAGAAGCCTGCCGCTGGGAACACGTGATGAGCGACCGCGTGGAAGTCCTGCTCGAGAAGCTGCTGGCCTCCCCCACGACATCCCCCTACGGCACCCCGATCCACGGGGCATTCACGCAGAACCCGGAAGGTGTCTCGTTACTGGATGCGGTGGCACAGGCCAGCGCTACTTCTGATACTGCCGGGTCGGGTGCTGCCGGGGCTGATTCGGTTCAGCCTGGAGGCGCTGGCGCGGGTGCCTGTGTCGGGGCATCCCGCCCCAACGGCGAGCGCCAGTACACCTTGGAGCTGATCCCGGAGTCGGTACAAACCCATGCGGACGTGCTGCGTTCCCTCTACGACGCCGGGTTGATGCCGGGCGCCACCGTGGTCATCAGTGGCTCAGCTCCCGCTGACACGGATGCCCACTCGGCTCACCCCGGCCCCGTGACCCTGCGCTGCTCGGACCGCTCAGAGTCCGTAGAACTACCCGCCGAGCTGGCCGCCTCGATCCTGGTGTCCTGACCGACATAGGGGCAGGGGCCGACACGACAGCAAGCTTGTCTAGCCGACCGGGTGTCCGTCATGTATCCGTGGCGCAGCCTGATAGCCCGGCCTATCCACTCTGGTGTAAGGAACCTGCAGCACGGGAGTCTCATGTGATGAGAATGCGGAAAACGTGCCCACTTCTTACCTTTCCCTCCCCTGAGACTTCGCTCTTGCTTTTCCCTCACACGAGGCTCCCCGTCCGGCCATCCTGCCCCGCCTCATCCGGCCCGATGTGCCATGACCCGCAACACCCCAACTGCACGTCCATGCCTCACGCGCACTGGTGATCGTGTGACCACTCCGCCTTTCGCACGGATCGCTTGATTGTTGACAATAGGCGGATTTCCTTCAATCATGAACCATGAGCAC
>JAKDKI010000378.1 GCA_030453435.1 Kocuria sp. | reverse complement strand
GAGCGCTTGAGATCGTAGATCAGCTGCGCGAGGTCCTCGATCGAGTAGATGTCGTGGTGCGGCGGGGGCGAAATCAGGGACACGCCGGGGGTCGAATGACGCGTGCGCGCAACCCACGGGTAAACCTTCTGTGCCATCAACTGGCCACCCTCGCCGGGCTTGGCACCCTGGGCCATCTTGATCTGCAGGTCGTCCGCGGTGGCCAGGTACAGGCTGGTCACACCGAAGCGACCGGATGCAATTTGTTTGACCGCCGACCGGCGCTCCGGATCCATCAGGCGCTCCGGATCTTCACCGCCCTCACCCGTGTTGGACTTACCGCCCAGCCGGTTCATGGCGATCGCGAGCGTCTCGTGGGCTTCCATGGAAATGGAGCCGTAACTCATGGCACCGGTCGAGAACCGCTTGACGATCTCGCTCACGGGCTCCACCTCATCGATGGAGATGGGTTCCCGATCGGATGTGAAGCTCATCAACCCGCGCAGCGTGGCGATCTCCCTGGCCTGATCGTCCACGCGAGCGGTGTAGGACTTGAAGATGTCGTAGCGGCCGGTCTGAGTGGCGTGCTGCAACCGGAACACCGTGTGCGGATCGAATAAGTGGCGCGGGCCTTCGCGACGCCAGTCGTACTCGCCGCCGATCGCCAGATCCCGGTGGGGCTCAGTGACGCCGTCCTCCGGGTAGGCCAAGCGGTGGCGGGAGGCGGTTTCCTCCGCAATGACATCCAGCCCCACGCCCTGGATCTGAGTGCGTGTGCCGTAGAAGTACGCGTTGATGAGTTCGCTCGACAGGCCCAGCGCCTCGAAGGTCTGGGCACCGCAGTAGGACTGCACGGTGGAGATGCCCATTTTGGACATGATCTTCTGCACGCCCTTGCCGAGCGCCTTGATCAGGTTGTAGACGGCTTCTTCTTCGGTCACACCGGTGATCTCACCGCGGCGCACCAGTTCTTCCGCCGATTCCATGGCCAGGTACGGGTTCACGGCGGAGGCACCATAGCCCAGCAGCAGTGCCACGTGGTGGACCTCGCGCACGTCGCCGGATTCCACGATCAACGCGATCTTGGTGCGGGTGGCCGAGCGCAACAGGTGGTGGTGCACGGCCGAGGTCAACAGCAGCGAAGGAATGGGTGCCCAGCCACCGTTGGAGTCACGGTCCGAAATGATCACGAACTGAACGCCACGGTTGACCGCGGTGGAGACCTTCTCGCAGATTTCCGCGATCCGGGTCCGAAGGGATTCCTCACCGCCGTCGGGTCGGTACAGGCCACGCACCTTCAACGTGAGTGCCGCGCCGTCCTCGTCATCCAGGTGCAGGAACTGATCCAGCTGATCATTGTTGATCACCGGGAAGTCAACCTTGATCAGGCGCGTTTTGGCCTGCTGTGTGGCCAACAGGTTGGCCATGGGTCCTACAGCGCCCGTCAACGACGTCACCAGCTCTTCGCGGATCGCGTCCAGCGGCGGGTTGGTCACTTGTGCGAACGACTGCACGAAGTAGTCGTAGAGCAACCGGGAGCGGTCCGAGAGTACGGCCACGGGGGTGTCGGTACCCATCGCATAAATGGGCTCCGCTCCGGCCACGGCCATGGGCCCGATGATCTTCTTGAGCTCTTCTTCGGTGTAGCCGAAGGTCTTCTGGCGCAATCGCACCGAGGACGCCGGGTGGGTCATGTGCTCGCGTTCGGGCAGTTCACCGATCGGGACAATCGAGTCCTGGACCCAGTCGCGCCACGGCTTGGCAGCCGCGAGTTCGGCCTTGATCTCGTCATTCTCGACAATGCGGCCTTCCTCGGTGTCCACCAGGAACATGGTTCCCGGGGACACGCGGCCCTTGCGGACCACCTTGCGATCACCAATGTCGATCACGCCTACCTCGGAGGCGAAGATGACCAGGCCGTCCTCGGTCTCCCAGAAACGGCCCGGCCGCAACCCGTTGCGGTCCAGCACGGACCCCACGCGCTTACCGTCCGTGAAGGAGACACATGCGGGACCGTCCCACGGCTCCATGAGCGTCGAGTGGTACTGGTAGAACGCCCGCAGGTCCGGGTCCATGGACTCGTGGTTCTCCCACGCCTCCGGGATGAGCATGAGCATGGTCTCGGTCACCGGCCGGCCCGCTAACTGCAGCAGCTCGGCGACCTCGTCCAGGGACTGCGAATCGGAGGCGCCCTCCGAGCAGATCGGGAACAGCTCCTCGGGGTTACGTCCCAGCACCGCACCCGACATCGAGGACTGGCGGGCCCGCATCCAGTTGCGGTTACCCATCACGGTGTTGATCTCGCCATTGTGAGCCAGCGTGCGCATGGGCTGGGCCAGCGGCCACGAGGGGAACGTATTGGTCGAGAAGCGTGAGTGCACCACCGCCAGCTTGGTCATGAACCGCTCGTCGGACAGATCCGGGTAGAACGGCTGCAATTGCGCGGTGGTCAGCATGCCCTTGTAGACCAGCGTGCGCGAGGAGAAGCTCGGGAAGTACACGCCAAACTTGTTCTGCGCGCGCTTACGCACGCGGAAAGTCTTCTGGTCCAGTTCCAGCTGCAAATGCGTCGGGTCGAACGACGACGCCGCGCCGGGTTCAAAGAGGCTCGCGCCCCGTGCGTTGTGGCGTTCGTCCGCGACGAAGAACTGCACGAACGTGGGCATGACGGC
>JAKDKI010000070.1 GCA_030453435.1 Kocuria sp. | reverse complement strand
GTCAGGTTCTTGGCCGCCGACGCCGCCACGGACAGTCCCGCACGCACGGAACCGGTGATCGACACCAGACCCGGGGTCGTGTTCGAGACGACCAGTTCACCCGTGTGACCGTTGCCGAGAACCACGTTGAACGTGCCCTCCGGGAGGAACTCGCTGGCGATCTCCGCGAACAGCAAGGTGGACTCGGGTGTGGTGTCCGAGGGCTTGAGGACAATGGTGTTACCCGCGGCCAGTGCCGGTCCCACCTTCCACACGGCCATCATCAGGGGGTAGTTCCACGGGGTGACCTGACCGACCACGCCGATGGGCTCCCGGCGGATCACCGAGTTGAGGCCCTCCATGTATTCGCCGCTCGCCAGGCCTTCCAAGAGGCGGGCAGCGCCGGCGAAGAATCGGATCTGGTCTGCGGAAACGTCAACTTCTTCGGACTGGATCAAGTACTTGGGTTGACCGGTATTGCGGGACTGGGCTTCGACAAGATCGGCTCCCCGGGCCTCGATGGCGTCCGCGATCTTGAGCAGTGCCAGCTGGCGTGCACTCGGGGTCATGCGACCCCATACCTTGGCGGCCGCCGCGGCTGCGGCGTAGGCGGCGTCCACGTCAGCTTCATTGGAATTGGGGGACTGGTCGATGACCTCCCCGGTGGCCGGATTGACCAGGTCGAACGAGTCGGAGGATGAAGATTCGGTGTAGGAATTGTTGATGAAATTCTTGAGCATGAGTGACCATCTCCTGTTCACACCAGCGCCCGCGTCCGTCGCGGGCGCTGCGCCCGAGGCACGTCACTGTGACCCCGAACACTTTTAGTTTAGTGCGTTAAGAGTCCTCCGATAGGTCACCCGAAGTGGGCTTGCGTGGCCCCGAATTTTCCGCCTCGGAGCGCCCCGAGTAGCGTTGGACCATGCCCGCGAATGCCAATGAACCGACCAGTGTGCGCCTGGATGTGTGGTTGTGGTCGGTCCGTCTGTTCAAGACCCGCTCCGCCGCGACCACTGCGTGCCGGGCCGGTCACGTGCGGCTTAATGCGGCGCCGGTCAAGGCGGCCCAGCCCGTTCGTGTGGGGGATCGAGTCACCGTTAGGCGCCCCGGGTGGCAGCAGGAATTCCAGGTCACCAAGTTGATCGTCAAGCGCGTGGGCGCCCCGGTGGCGGCGCAGTGCTACATCGACCATTCGCCGCCGCGGCCGGCTGAACTCAGCGTTCCCGTGGGCCGTCGAGATCGCGGTGCGGGTAGGCCCACCAAGAAGGATCGGCGCGAGATGGAGCGGCTGCGCGGCCTGGGTGGTTCGCGCTAACTCGCTCAGGTCTTGTAGCCGATGTGAATTGGGTGCGACGTGACTGCTGCGCTCGGGCGGGTGCAGCTACATCGACTGCAACACCCCGAACGCGTTGATGGCCAGCAGCACACCCACGATGCCGATGATCCATGCCGTGGTGGACTGCGCATTCTTCGTGAGCCAGCGGTCCAGCGCGGACAACGGGCGCTCCAGTGCGTTGCGGGCAACCAGTCGTCCGAGCGTCAAGATCACCGCCGGTGCAATCATCACCAGGCAGTACCCGGCCAGCATGAGTAGCGATATCGCCAAGCTCGGGCTGGTGGATGAAATGATGCCGATGCCTGCCAAGTACGGGACCATGGTGGCCACCTCGAGCGAGACGCCCACCAGGGCAAGGCCTATCAGCGCGGCCAGTGAACCGGCGCCGGCGCGGGCATCGGTGGGAGCGCCGTCGGCACCCAGGATTCGAGCGCGCCAACGAGAGATGCGGCCCCCGGGCGACGACGCCGCGTCGCCGGCTGCCGCGCCCTCGGCGGCACGGCGTTTGGCCCGCTTGGTGTTCGGGTCCATGACGTAGCTCAGTACGACCAGGCCGATGCCCAGCACCAACTGAATGATGTATGCGGTGCGGGTTTCCAGAGTTTCGCCGAAAACGTCGAGGAAGGCCGTGGCGCCCAGCATGATGAGCACACCGATCACGAAGTACGCGGCGATAACGGTGGCCAAGTACACGAGTAGGCGGCCGAGCTTCAGCCGACCGGGCGCCATGAGCAACCAGATCGGGATGAGCAGGGTTCCAAAACTGGTGGAATCCACCAGCGCGAGAACCGTGAGAACTCCGACGGTCTCCATGGGATGGCCCTTCCTAGGGGAATTAGCACGCTTGTGCCATTTAAAGCTAGCACAGTCGTGCTAATTTAAGGCCATGCCCTCCAGAATTGACCGCGAAGCTCGTAAGGCCGAACTTGCTGAGGCCGCGTGGCGCGTGATTCTCCGATCGGGCGTTTCCGCGGTCTCCGTGCGAACGGTTGCGGAAGAAGCGGGCCTGGCCGTGGGGTCCTTGCGGCACGTGTTCCCCACGCGCACCGAGCTCCTCGTGTATTCCGCGGAGCTCATGATGGAGCGTGTGTATGAACGCATCGTGAGCCTCCCCCGGGAAGGCACCACGGAGGCCTACGCCCTGGCCGTGATCAAGAATCTTGTGCCGTTCACTGAGCAGACGCGAGCCGAAATGGACGTCAACATCGCGCTGGTCGCAGAGGCCACCGCGGTTCCGGAGCTCAAAGTTTTGAGGGACTCCGCTCACGAACAGCTTGCTGCCGCCTGCATCCGGTTGGCTGCATTGCTGCGAGAAGAGAATTCCGAGACCCCCAGCGAAGGTGCAATTCGAAGTGGTCGGAGACTTCACGCCCTCGCGGACGGGTTGGCTCTGCACCTCATGCATCGGACCGAATCGGAGGACCTGGAGCGCGTCGCTGAGCTCCTGGAGGATGAAATTCAGAGCATCGCGGCAGGTCGCGCTTAGGGCGGGCGGCGCTCGGTCGAGATTAAGGGACTCTCACTCAATCCCCATCGTCATCTCATGCGGTCCATTCATCATGAATGTGTCAGCACAAATGGCAAGTAACACGTGTGTGGGACACGAGCCGCCCCGCGCTGTCGCCGTACGCGGCGGTAGAATGACAGTTGCTTTCCAGTGAAAATATCAGGACGATCCGGGGGTATCCATGAGCCGATCCACCACTCCTCGCCGCAACCGGCCCTTCTGGGTGGGTGCCCTGGTGGTCTCCGTCATCGTCTCTCTGATCATCACGCTGCTCAGTCTGTTCGCCGTGTGGTGGGCCCCCAACATGGGCATCTACCACTACCTCGAGGTGACGTCCGAGGTGAACCTGCCCATGTGGTGGAACGTGCTTCTCCTCATTGTGGCGGCCACCTTGATGTTCCTGGTGGCCGCAAACACCCCGAGCCGCAGTGCCCGCCTTGCCTGGCGAACGATGGCCGTTATTGCCCTGTTGATGTCCCTGGACGACGCCACCATGTTGCACGAGAAGCTGGGCATGATTGTCGAGCGATTCGCACCGGCCACCGGTATGACGTTCACCTGGGTGCTGTTGGGAGGCCCAATCGCACTGGCCGTGGTCATCGTGGCGATCATGGCCTCACGCAAAATGCACAAGACGCCCAGGCGCTTGCTCGTGAGCGGATTCGTGGTGTTCCTGGGCGCAGCGGTGGGTTTCGAGTTCATTGCCGACTACCTGATCCGGACCGAGGCGCACTGGTTCCTCTACCGCGTGACCTACCACCTGGAAGAGGGCTTAGAGATGGCGGGGGCGGCCCTGATCGCGGTCGCACCACTGTCCAATATTCAGCGCGTCCGACTCACCGGTCAGATCGACTCCGCGGGAGGCGGCACGGCACCGTGGGCCGGGACACCCGCCGGTCGCTAGTCGTTCGCGGACCCGTTGCGCTTGCTCTTCCAGCGCGTCATGGCATAGCCCAATAACGACGGCGCTTCTTCCGGTTCCTTGGCATTCGCATTGCGCAGCCGGTCCTGGCGCATGCGCTGGTGCTCGTCCAGGTGCTGCTCGTAGCGGCGTTGTTGTTGCCGCTGTTGTTCCTGCTCGGCTGCGCCGCCCTGATCGTCGCTGTCCGGGTGACGCTCCATGGAAGTGATGGTGTGCGGCGGCTGATCATCCGGGGACCGGCGGTTGCGGTTTCGCCGTTCCATGACCATGCGCTCCCGCTCGGCCCGTTCGGCCAATCGGCGCTGAGAGGCGCTCATCTTCTTGGGGTCCGAGTAGTTGTCCCGGATCCGTTCGATGACCGGTAGCTCATCCGTGTTCTCGTAGCCGACGTGATCGTCATCGGCGCGATGCGTCGTGTAGGTGGGCGGGGCGTCGTCGTACGTGGCGCGTTGCCGGGGGATCGGCTGGGTGGTTTCGCTCTCGTGCACCACGGTGACCGCGGGGATGGGGCCGGTGTCTGCGTCCTCGACGCGGGTGGGGGCCCAGTCGGCCTCCGAAAAGGACTGATAGCTGCTGAAACCGCGCCAGAGTTTCCAGCCGAGGTAGGCCACGCCCAACAGGATGACCGTGGCGGGTGCCCCGTAACCGGTTGCGTAGTAGATGGTGGCGGCCACGAGCAGGATCAGGCCCAGGCCCACCGGCGCGAGCGCCATGGGTGTGTGCACCGGCAGCGCACCCAGCAGGGTGCGGGTGTAACGGCTGGTTGCGTCCGAACCGTGCAGCGCGTGGGCGCGGATTTTCACGCCGGGCGGGGTGGTTTCGGCCAGTTTGTGGGCGACCACCGGGGGCTCGTCCGGCTGGGAGGCATTGAGGACGGCGTCGCGTGCTCGTCCCGCAGCCAACGCCGCCCTGTTTCGCGCGGAGGCACCCGCGATCACGAGGTACACACCCATGGACAGCAGGATCCCGGGGAGCATGACGGCGATGGCCAGGGCCAGAACACGCCAGATCCAGGGGACCTCCGCGGCGGGGAAGTTCTCGAACTGCAGCACCCCGTGGGTGAACCATAGGATCAGGCTGCCTATGAGAACACCCGTGATGCCGTTGATGATGGCGAACACGCGTAAGCGAGGCCAGCCGCGCGCTGAACGGGCGGCCCAGCGTTGTTCGCGTGTGCGCATGAGAACTCCTGATGTCCCGGGGAAGTGGGCTCCTCTCAGGGTAAATGGTTCCGGGCGTTCTGGCTGCTCTCGCAATTCGGATGTGTGGGCCTAGGATCGACCAGTGCCCCGCTTATTGCTCGACCTCACCCCGCTGCGTGAGTCCCCGGCGTTCCGACGCCTGTGGATCGGCTCCACCATGTCCATGTTGGGGAACCAGTTCACGGTGGTGGCCATTAGCTTGGAGGTCTTCGAGCTCACCCGCTCCACGTTTGCCGTGGGCATGGTGGGTGTCGCCGCGCTGCTTCCGCTGATCGTGTCCGGGTTGTACGGCGGGTCGATGGGAGATGCGCACAATCGCCGCACCGTGGGGCTGTGGACCACGTTTGGTCTCTTCGCGGTGACGGTGGCCTTGGCCGTGCATTCGTGGGCGCACATTTCGTCCCTGGTGGTGCTGTACACGCTGGTGGCACTGCATTCGTTTGCGCAGGGGCTCAACCAGCCGGTGCGCGGGGCGATTGTTCCGCGGTTGGTGCCCACGCGGCAGTTGCCCGCAGCCAATGCGCTGTTCCAGCTGACCATGGGATCCACGCTGATGGTGGGGCCGTTATTGGGTGCGTTGACCGTGGCCGGGCTGGGTTTTCAGTGGGCCTATACCGCCGACGCACTAACTTTCATGGTCAGCCTGTGGGCGATGTACAAGCTGCCATCCCTGCCGCCCGACGGCGTTCCGTCCCGCGCCGGCTTCCGTTCCGTGGTCGAGGGCTTCCGGTTCCTGGCGACCCGCCCCAATCTGCGCATGACGTTCCTGCTGGACATGGCCGCGATGTTCTTCGCGATGCCGCGCGCGTTATTCCCTGTGCTTGGCGCGACCGTGTTGGGCGGTGATCAGTTCACCGTGGGGCTGTTGACCGCGGCACTCGCCGCCGGTTCCGTGCTGGCGGGATTGCTGTCCGGGCCGTTGGTGCGGCTCAACCGCCATGGCAAGGCGTGTGCGATGGCGGTTGCCGGGTGGGCCGTGTGCATCATGGCGTTCGGTGGCGTGGTGCTGCTGGCCTCCGGCGGTTGGGGACGTGAGACGGTGTGGCCGCTGGCGGCGTCGTGCGCGGTGCTCGTTGCGGCCGGTGCGATGGACGCGATCTCCATGCTGTTCCGCACCACCATCCTGCAGGCGGCGACTCCGGATGCGCTGCGCGGGCGGTTGCAGGGCATTTTCATCGTGGTGGTGGCCGGCGGGCCACGCCTGGGCGACGCCTACATGGGCACGGCGGGGGAGTTTGCCGGGCCCGGGTTAGCTGCGGTGGTGGGTGCTGCCGTGTGCCTGATACTTGTGGTGTTCCTGGTGCGGAAGTTCCCTGCATTCAGCCGGTATGACGCGCGGGATCCGCAGCCGTAACGTTCGGTTGTTGCGTGCACAGTGTGACTGTTCGCGCACCGCGTCGGGAGTACTTCGAGCGGCATCTGTGTTCCGTGGGTCACAATGTGGGAAGAAATCTCGCGTTGTGCAGGGCCTTAAGCACGGCGCTCACCGATCCACTCGAAGGAGCGAACATGGCAATTCTCGACGACCAACGCTGGCACGGAAAGCTCTACGTCAATGGGTGGCGGGATGGATCCGGCGATCCCATCTCTGTTCAGAATCCCGCTTCGGAAGCTGTCCTGGGCTCGGTGGGTTCGGCTTCTCCCGCTGATGTTTACGACGCCGCTCGGCAGGCTTCCGAGGCACAGGTCGCCTGGGCCGCGCTCAAGCCGACCGAGCGTGCGGCCGTGCTCCGCAAGGCGGGCCAGCTGTTCGAGGAGAACACCGAAGAGATCATTGACTGGGTAGTGCGTGAAACCGGCGCGATCCAGCCCAAGGCGGCGATGGAAGCAAACGTCGCGGCGCAGGAGTGCTACGAGGCGTCTGCCTTGCCTACGCACGCTCGAGGTGAGGTGTTGGCGTCCGACGATCCGCACTGGTCGTTTGCTCGGCGGGTACCCGCGGGTGTCGTGTCGGTGATTTCGCCGTTCAACTTCCCCTTGATTCTGTCGATCCGTTCGGTCGCGCCGGCATTGGCGCTGGGGAATGCGGTGTTGCTGAAGCCGGATCCCCGTACGCCCATCACCGGTGGAGTGCTGATCGCACGGATCTTTGAGGAGGCGGGGCTGCCCGCCGGGGTGCTGCAGCTCTTGCCGGGTGGCGGAGACGCCGGGGCGGCGGCTGTCGATGCGCCCGAGGTGCGGATCGTGTCCTTCACAGGGTCCACCGAGGCAGGGCGCCATGTGGGTGCCGCAGGCGCCAGGCACTTGAAGCGCACGCACCTGGAGTTGGGTGGCAATAACGCAATGGTGGTGTTGCCGTCTGCTGACCTGGATCTGGCCGTGGGGGTGGGCTCCATGGGGTCGTTCTTCCATCAGGGACAGGTGTGCATGACCACGGGTCGGCACATTGTTCATGAGGATGTGTACGAGTCATACGTTTCCAAGTTGGCTGAGCGGGCCGATGCCTTGGTGGTCGGTGATCCGTCCGAGGGACAGGTTCACCTGGGGCCAATCATCGACGAGAAGCAGCTGAAGGCCGTGGATTCCAAGGTCCAGGATTCGGTGATCGCGGGTGCGTCGATCCGTGCGGGTGCAACACACGATGGGCTGTTCTACCGGCCCACCGTGCTGGCTGATCTGACGGTGGACATGCCGGCGTGGAACGAGGAGATCTTCGGCCCGGTGGCTCCGGTCATCAAGGTGTCTTCTGTGGAAGAGGCAGTGAACCTGGCGAACAACTCGGAGTACGCGTTGTCCCTGTCGATCATCGGCGACGTGGGTGAGGCGCTCAAGGTCGCGGATCGCATCACCGCAGGCAAGATCCACATCAACGAGATGACCGTGATGGATGAGGCGACCGCCCCCATGGGCGGCATGAAGGCCTCCGGAACGGGTGCCCGATTCGGTGGTGCGGCCGCGAACATCGAGGCGTTCACCGAGAGCCAGTGGGTCACGATCAGCCCGGACATTCCGCAGTACCCGTTCTGAGTTAGCTGCGCGAGATAGCAAGGTGGCCGTGCAACAAACGGTCACCTTGCTATCTTGTAAGAGCATGTGAATGCTTTTGACTAGTAGTTATGCGTTTACATTTAAAAGTTATCCACAGAATCATTTTTGTGGTAGATAGTGCCAATTGAATTTCCGTAAGCTCGACCCACTGCCGCGGGGTGGCGGTGGCGGCCGGGCTTGATTGAGTTAGAGGGGACCATCCAATGGGGGATGCGCTGAAGCGTAGGAAGTTCGCGGCAAGTCTGGCCGCGCTGGCCTTGGGGTTGACGCTGGCCGGCTGTAATGACACGCCCGATCCCGAGCCGGAGGACACCGCGACGTCGGCGGGCGGCAGTTCATCGTCTTCGCCGGAGGCTTCCGATGGCGGGGCCTCTGACTCGCAGAGTTCATCCCCGGATCCATCTGCCAGTGGTGATTGGTGGCCGGAACAGCCGGAGAAGATGGCCACGGGGCAGGAGTTCCCGGACGACTATGAACCGGCGACCCTTGAGCACCCTGCCCGCAATGTGCCGAAGCCGGTGATGCCGGAGGGGGCTAAGCAGGAGACTGAAGCGGGGGCGCAGGCGTTTTTGGATTACCGCACGGACGCAGTTTGGTATGCGTTCCAGACGGGGGACACGTCATTGGCTCGAGTGGTTACCTCTGACAGCTGCGAAAATTGTATTGATCAATTTAATAGAATTGACGATGTTTATTCCGACGGGGGTTGGATCGCAGGCGGATATGAGGATGGGAGGATCCTGGAAGGGGGATTTATTCAGGGCGCCGATGGGCTCTACAGCCTTCCCGTGGAAACGAATAGTTCTGGCGTGAAAGTGACTGACGGAGATCGATTGATATCTCAACAACATCCGTTCAGCACGGCAGAAGGGTTTAATGTGAATATTATTTTCAAGGATGGAAAATGGGTGTACGTAACCGCCTCTCCGAGAAATCCTTAAAAACAATCACGCTTCTCCTTTTTGTTGTTGCATTGCTTTTTGCACAGTTAGCGTACTTAGGGGTCGCCTCCGCGGAAGATGGGGTCATCGGC
>JAKDKI010000377.1 GCA_030453435.1 Kocuria sp. | reverse complement strand
TCGACAAAGAGGTGTACGGCGTGTCCCGGCTGCAGCAGGACGAGGACGAGAAGTCTCCCAAGGAGGGCGCTCTCGCGCTGCACTTCGACCTCACGGTCCCGTTCGCCCGATACGTCGTGGAGAACAACGGCTACCTGACTTTCCCGTTCCGCCGCTACCAGATCCAGAAGGTCTGGAGAGGCGAACGTCCGCAGGAGGGCCGTGCACGTGAGTTCACCCAGGCCGATATCGATGTGGTGGGTGACGGCACCCTGGCCTTCCGCTATGACGTGGAACTTGCACTGGTGATGATCGAGGCGCTGTCCCGGCTGCCCATCCCGCCGTTCGTGCTGCGCGTGAACAACCGCAAGCTCGCCGAAGGTTTCTACCGCGGCATCGGCCTGGACGACGCCCCCGCAGTTCTGCGCGAGATCGACAAGCTCGAGAAGATCGGCCGCGACGCCGTGATCGCGAACCTGCAGGCGAACGTGGGCGCGAGCGCCGAACAAGCGGCGTCGGCCCTGGATCTTGCGAGTATTCGCACCGAGGACACGTCCTTCGTGGAGCAGGTCCGCGCACTGGGCGTGAGCAACGAGCTGTTGGAAGAGGGCTTGAGCGAACTTGCCGAGGTCGTGGGCGAGGCAGCTCGACGTGCTCCGGGCAAGGTCAACGCGGATCTCTCGATCGCCCGGGGCCTCGACTACTACACCGGAACCGTCTACGAAACGGTCCTCGTGGGCCATGAACAGTTGGGCTCCGTGTGCTCCGGTGGCCGTTACGAATCCCTGGCCTCCACCGGTAAGAAGAACTTCCCCGGTGTGGGTCTGTCCATTGGTGTGACCCGCCTGGTCACCCGCATTCTGTCGCAGAACATGGCCAAGGCCTCGCGCGCCGTGCCCTCGGCCGTGCTCGTGGCACTCAACGATGACGAGTCCTGGTCCGCGGCTCAGGACGTGGCCGGGCAGCTGCGTGCCCGTGGCATCGCAACCGAAGTGGCGGCCTCGCCGCAGAAGTTCGGCAAGCAGATCCGCTACGCCGAGCGACGTGGCATTCCGTTCGTGTGGTTCTCCACCGCGCAGGAGGGCGGCTCCGTGACGCACGAGGTCAAGGACATCCGTTCCGGCGAACAGGTCACCGCGGATCCCGCGGCTTGGCAGCCCCCGCAGGAGGACCTGCACCCCACGGTCGCGGCCACCGAGACCTCCTGAGACTTGTAGACTTTCACTCAGACTGACCCGGCCACCGAGCCGCGCCCGGCCCACCGGCCGGAGAACGCACCGGTCGAGCCAACACCCCAGACACGAAAAGGTGGATATTTCTTGCTGCGAACGCACGAACTCGGATCATTGAGCGCCCAGAACATCGGCGAAACGGTCACGCTGGCCGGTTGGGTGGACCGCCGCCGTGACCACGGTGGTGTGGCGTTCGTCGATCTGCGCGACGCTTCCGGCGTGGCGCAGATCGTGGTGCGGGACGAGGCGGAGTTCCACCAGCTGCGCAACGAATTCGTCCTGCAGGTCACCGGCAAGGTGGAGCGCCGCCCCGAGGGCAACGAGAACCCCAACCTGCCCTCCGGCGAGGTCGAGGTCATGGTCGACGAGCTGACCGTGCTCAACACCTCCGCTGCGCTGCCCTTCCAGATCGACGAGCACGTGGAGGTCGGTGAGGAAGCGCGCTTGAAGTACCGCTACCTGGACCTGCGCCGCCCCGAGCCCGCTCGCATCATGCGCCTGCGTTCCGAGGTCAACCGCGTGGCCCGCAACCTGCTCCACGACCAGGGCTTCCTGGAGGTCGAGACTCCCACGCTGACCCGTTCCACCCCCGAGGGTGCCCGCGACTTCGTGGTCCCGGCTCGGCTCTCACCGGGTTCGTGGTACGCGCTGCCCCAGTCCCCGCAGCTGTTCAAGCAGTTGCTGCAGGTGGGCGGCATCGAGAAGTACTTCCAGATCGCCCGCTGCTACCGCGATGAGGACTTCCGCGCGGACCGTCAGCCCGAGTTCACCCAGTTGGATGTTGAGGCATCCTTCGTGGAAGAGGACGACATCATCGCCCTGGGCGAGGCCATCGTGAAGTCCCTGTGGTCGCTGATCGACGTGGAGATTCCCACGCCCATCCAGCGCATGACCTACGCCCAGGCCATGGCCGACTACGGCACGGACAAGCCGGACCTGCGCTTCGACCTCAAGCTCACCGACCTCACCGAGTACTTCAAGGACACCCCGTTCCGCGTGTTCCAGGCCCCCTACGTGGGCGCCGTGGTCATGCCCGGCGGTGCCTCCCAGCCGCGCCGGCAGCTCGATGCCTGGCAGGAATGGGCCAAGCAGCGCGGCGCCCGCGGTCTGGCTTACATGCTGTTCAAGGAAGGCGGCGAGATCACCGGTCCCGTGGCCAAGAACATCTCCGACGAGGAGAAGGCCGGTCTCGCGGAGGCCGTGGGCGCCAAGGAAGGCGACTGCGTCTTCTTCGCCGCGGGTGAGGCCAAGCCCTCCCGTGCCCTGCTCGGTGCCGCGCGTGTCGAAATCGGTCACCGCACCGGTCTGATCGACGACGACGCCTGGGCCTTCGTCTGGATCGTGGACGCACCGCTGTTCGAACCCGCCGCTGACGCCGTGGAATCCGGCGACGTGGCCGTGGGCTCCGGCGCCTGGACCGCGGTGCACCACGCGTTCACCTCGCCCAAGCCCGAGTTC
>JAKDKI010000376.1 GCA_030453435.1 Kocuria sp. | reverse complement strand
TTCGGTGCCAGCGCCAACGCCCTGGCGCAGGAATACGTGATGGCGCACGAGGTTGGCCACCATATCCAGAACTTGCAGGGCAACTTGGGTATCGCTCAGCAGGACCCGCAGGGTGCCGACTCCGGTGCCGTGCGCGTAGAACTGCAGGCCGACTGCTACGCCGGCATGTGGGCCCACCATGCGTCCCAGCCCGGTGGCAGCGTGAGCCTGGAACCGATCACTCAGGAACAGCTCGCCGACGCCCTCAATGCGGCAGAGGCCATCGGCGACGACCGGATCCAGGAAACCACTCAGGGCCGCGCCAACCCCGAGTCCTTCACCCACGGATCCTCCGCGCAACGCCAGGCCTGGTTCCTGACGGGCTATCAGACCGGTGACATCAAGCAGTGCGATACCTTCCGCGCTCGCAATCTGGACCGCCCGGCGGGGCTGCAGAGCTAGCGCGCTCCCTCCGTAGGTCATTCGACCCCATCTCAGCCAGCTGGGCCGCGCTCATACCGTCTCATGTGAGGGAAATGCAGTGGAGCAGTCTCAGGGGAGGCAAATGTCAGATCAGCGCCGATTCTGTGCAGGTTCCTCACCTCACGCTTCGTAGCTGCGTTTGCCTCCCCTGAGACTTCGCCCCTCGAAGGCCCCCTCTCACGCCTCACTACGCCACCACGGGTGCTTCAGAGTGGAGCTTCTGAAGCCGGCAGCCTCTGCCGCGCCGATCAGTCGAGGTCAGTCCAAGAGGGCACGTTCGTCCGGAGAGTTATTCAGCCACGGCGCCCGCATGCAGTGGGGTCCGAGGTCCGCGATGGACCCGGCACCCATGAGCAGCATGTTGGTGCGGATCTGCTTCTCCAGCAACTCGATCACACGGGACACACCCTGCTGCCCACCGGCCATCAGGCCGTAGAGGTAGGCCCGGCCGATCAACACGAAGTCCGCACCGGCGCACAAAGCCGCCACCACGTCAGTGCCGGACATGATGCCCGAATCCAGGATCAGCGGCACCCCCGGACCCACTTCGGAGCGGATCTCCGGCAGACTCGTCAGGGTTACGGGTGCCCGGTCCAGCTGGCGGCCGCCGTGATTGGAGACGATCAGCCCGTCGGCTCCCACGCTCATAGCGCGGCGGGCGTCCTCCGCGGTGAGAATTCCCTTGACGAACAGCTCGCCCTCCCACTCCTCGCGGATCCACGCGAGGTCCTCCAGCGACAGGCTGGGATCGAACATCTTGCCGATCAGCTCCGCCACCATGTGGGACGTGTCCGCCAGGGACGCGAACTTCAGAGAGTCCGTGGTCAGGAAGTTGAACCACCATTCGGGCCGGTAGGACGCATCCAGCACGGTCTTGGGCGTCAGTTTGGGTGGGATGCTCATGCCGTTGCGGTCATCGCGCAGGCGATTGCCGGGTACGGGAGTGTCCACGGTGACGATCAGGTTGGTGTACCCGGCGGCCTTCGCCCGAACAATGAGTTCGCGGGAGGCCTCGTGGTCGCGCCACAGGTACAGCTGGAACCAGCGAGCGGCGTCCGGAGCGGCGTCACGGACCTCTTCGATCGAGCGGGTGCCCATGGTCGAAAGCGAGAACGGAATGCCCGCCTCGGCCGCTGCCCTCACTCCCCCGATCTCCCCCTCGCTATGCATGAATCGGGTGAACCCGGTCGGTGCGATTCCGAACGGCAAAGTGCTGCGGTATCCGGCGATTTCGGTCGACAAATCCGCTTCCGCGGTGCCGTGCAGAATCTTGGGCAGCAGCTCCATGGATTCAAAGGCCTCGCGGCTGCGCTTGTAGGTCAGTTCCAGACCGGCCGCACCGTCCACGTAGTCGAACGCGGGCTTGGGGATACGACGCCGCGCAATCGCCCTGAGTGCCTCGATATCGGCTGCCTTCGCGAGCCGGGCGGCCCTGCGGTCCGGATTGAACTTACCGAACTGCATGAGCGGCTTGAGTTCGGACAATTGGGGTAGGTGCCGTTCCACGGACACGTCCTCTCCTAGATCACGTCTTTGAATCCGAACCTAACACCGGCGGGGTCGAGAGGCAGGAAAGGAAGCGTGCGGCGTCGTCGTCGAAAGAACCAAAAGCCCGGGCACGCGCAAGGGCGCGAGGTCAATGACCCCGCGCCCTTGCGCTGCTGAGAACCGGACTAGATGTTGAAGCCCAAAGCGCGCATCTGATCGCGCCCGTCCTCGGTGATCCGCTCGGGACCCCACGGCGGCATCCAGACCCAGTTCACGTGCCACTCGTCGATGATGGTTCCCAGGTTCTGAGAAACCTGTTCCTCAATCACGTCCTGCAGCGGGCACGCTGCCGTGGTCAGGGTCATGTCCAGGCGCAACGAATTGTCGTCCTGGTAGACCAGGCCGTACAACAGGCCCAGGTCAACAATGTTGACGCCCAATTCGGGGTCAATCACGTTCTCCAACGCGGTCTTGACCTCGGCCAAAGACGGCTGCCCGTTGGGGCCCGGCGCCTCGGCGGACAATGTTTCTTCGGTGGTTTCGCTCATCTGGAACCCTCCTCAAGCGAAGTGGTGAAAGGCAGGTTACTTGGCCACGCTCATGTAGCGGTCGTAACCTTCTTCTTCAAGACGATCAGCCAACTCGGGGCCACCCTCGTCCACAATGCGGCCATCCGCGAAGACGTGCACGAACTGCGGCTTGATGTAGCGCAGGATGCGGGTGTAGT
>JAKDKI010000375.1 GCA_030453435.1 Kocuria sp. | reverse complement strand
AACCCATAGAAACCGTACAAAAGCGACGATAGGGCGTCAAATTACCCATCAAATTCACTAGTCAACGGCTTGATTCAAGACATGCGCAATGTATCGAAAAGTATGCTTTTAGTTAGCCCACCTTTACTATTGATCCAGACTCCCGCTTCACGAGTACCGCATTCATGGTGCTGTGGTCATCCTGGACCGCCAGCCCGCTCGAAAGGGCTGCAATGTTGGAGGCTCGCCACTCGCGCGGGCCCGGTAGTGCGTACAGTTGACGCAGTCACTGCTGCCTATTGCCAGTGCGGGAGCCTGCTGGGTGGCGCTGAAGTTGGGACGAATACCGCAGGTCACCGGCCATATATGGACCGGCTAACGGGATACTTTTTCATTTCCAGGGCAGTTCTTCTGTACCCATCCGAACGAGGTGCGCACGTTGAACAAAACGGCAATCGATGAGGGATCAAAGAAACATCGCTCATTGCGAGGGCCCATCATTCCCATCTTGGTGTTGTGCCTGACCGCAGGAGCAGCTCTCTTTCTCGGGCCGCGCATTCTGGACAGTTTTCGAGTGGAAAATGGCCGCGTGTACGTGGGTTCGGAATGCGAGGTTGAAACTTCGAATGGACGAACCAGGATCACCCGTGACGAGGCCAAACGCGCTATGACGGCCGTGGCACTCTCGGCACGTGGTGAGCGAGCCCCGAACACTGCCGATATCGACCCCGCGGTCATGCAGCGGCTTGCCGAGGGACCGCCCGAGGGTCCCGTGCCAAGCCTGCGTTGCCAGGGCACGACTGCCCCCGACTTACCGGAGCAAGAACTCACGCCCACCGGCCTCACACCGCGCACTCAGCAGTTGCGTGAGGAAATGACCGCGGTCTTCGGTGATCAACCACTGGGTGGGTTCGCTCCCGGCGGTGTCAGCCAAGGCCATGGGGCCGAGTCGACGCACTACAGCGGTCGCGGCGTGGACGTGTTCTTCCGCCCGATCACCGAAGAGAACCGTCGTGACGGGTGGGTTCTCGCCCAGTGGCTCATTGCCCATGCCGATGATCTGGATATCCAATACGTGATCTTCGACGACAAGATCTGGAGCGCGCACAATTCTCGCGGACATTGGCAAACCTACGATGCTCCCGCGCCGGCCAACGACATCCTGCGCCACCGCGACCACGTGCACGTGGATGTTCTGCGGGGCGAACCCCAGTAGGAGGCGGCCCGCTCTACGAGTCGCAGCCGTGCCTCCACAACGCCAATCACAACCGCAGTAACCTCCCCAGGACAAAATTCTCGAACAGAAAGCAACCGCATGACACCCCCCTCTCCCGGTTCGGCTCAGGCCCTTCGACGCCGCCGACGTACCATTTTCTGCGGGCATGGCCGCCGATCCTCGGGTCACGAAGTACGTGGGTGACGGGGGCGTCTGGGATCAAGCCACCATTGAGGAGAAAACCCAGCAAGCGCTGCGGGGCACTCCTCTGAACGAGCCAGGGGCAGCACGGTGGTTCGTCGCCCATAGAATAGATCAACCCATGGGCGTCTTCGTTTACACGCGGCAGGAGTCTGGTGTCGAAATCGGGTACTGGGTGCCTCCCGAGTATTGGACGCAGGGAATCGCGGGGGCCATGATCGATGCAGGTCTGGAGATGATTCCGCGACTCTTCACTACCGACACCCTGATCGCGCATGTGGACCCGGCCAATGCGGCGTCGGGCCGGGTGCTGATCCGGCGGGGGCTCCACCTAGCGGGACGCGAAAACGGCCTGGACCGCTACGACTGGCAGGAAAGCCCTTTCGCTGGCTGCTCTTAAGGCGTTGACTGGGGCGAACCAGGTACAACCGAAGAACCGCCAAGGAGATCGGTCATGAACCGCGAAGACCCGGAACGCCTTGCCGCCCATCCCAAACTGAACCAGCCCGATGCCGCGCCTCCAGTGGTGGGCCGGGACGCTTTCCACGCCGCACTCGCGCAACAAGTCGCCCGCGAGAAGGAAGTGACGCGACACAACGATCGGGTCTCGGCCGAGCGGCGTCGGCTCCCGATGGTCGAGGTCGAGAACTATACGTTCGAGGGCCCGGGCGGGCCCGTGAAGCTGACCGACTTGTTCGGTGAGCACTACCTGTTACTCGTGCAGAACGTGATGTTCAGCCCCGACTGGGAGGCCGGCTGCCCCAGTTGCACGTGGGCCGTGGACAATCTGCCGGCCAACATGGGCCGGCTGACGAAGAACGGGATCGCGTTCGCGCTGATCTCCCAGGCGCCCATCGACAAGCTCGAGGCCTGGCGAGAAAAGAACGGCTGGCCGCACCTGTGGGTCTCCTCGCATGACACCAGCTACCACTATGACTGGGGCTGGACCCGCACGAATGACCAGGGCGAGGAAGGGCAACTACCCGGGTATTCGTACTACCTCCTCAAGGACAGCGTGCCGTACCTGACCTACATGACGACGGCGCGCGGCACGGAAGCCATCCTGCCCACCGCCCACATCATGGACCGCACGATTTACGGACGACAGCAAGACTGGGAGGACAGTCCCGAGGGCTGGCCGCAATACCCGACCTACGGCTGACTCTGAGCGGCAGCGACCGATTCACGGGATTACCAGGACAGGAATTGTTCGCGACTTATAGTTGTCCCGTGGCTCCCCTCCCCCGCGCGCTCCGATTCCTGATCAGCCCCAATCGTGGT
>JAKDKI010000069.1 GCA_030453435.1 Kocuria sp. | reverse complement strand
GATTTCCTGAGGCCGCCCGCGGTCTCGTACCGCTGCGCACCCGACGAGGATTGATCATGTCCACGCACAAGCCGTTGACCCAACAGGACCGACTGAATGTTCTGGATCGTCCCCGGAATCTACCGGGATGGCTGAGCTCACCGCGTGCCCTTCTGGCGGGCTTCGTGGTCCTGCACCTCGTCTTCCTGATTTTTGCGCTGGTCGTATCCCTCAACGGCAATGCGTTCAGCGACACCAATATCTATCGGGACTGGACACGCATCGGCTTCGATCAGGATGCTTTGGACGGTGGACCCAGCCCATGGGTCTACCCCGTATTGGCACTGTTGCCCATGGCGGCCGCGGGTATCGCAGGCCCGGCGCCCTTCTTCTTCCTGTGGGTTCTGATCACTACGCTCCTCAACGGTTGGGCGGTGCTCAAACTCACCGACCGCGGCCGCAATAAGCAGGCCATCCCCGCAGCTTGGTGGTGGCTGGGATTCACATTCCTCATGGGCTGGTTGGGCTTCGCCCGTGTCGACGGCGTGACGGCCCCCATTGTGCTCGTGGCCCTGGCCTACGGTGTCGCCCACCCGTTCATTGCGTCCACGCTGCTGAGCATCGCCACGTGGATGAAGGTGTGGCCCGCGGCCATCGTGCTCGCACTGTTCACCGTGGTGCGCCAGCGCGTGCAGGTGGTTGTGGCGGGCCTGATTGTCAGCGCCGTAGCCGCAGGCATTGCCGCGGCTATGGGTGCATTGCCCCTGTTGTTCAACTTCCTCACGCAGCAGGGTGACCGGGGCATGCAGCTGGAAGCTACGTTCACGACCCCGTGGCTGTGGTCCTCCGTGCTGGGCGTGGGGGGATCGCAGATGTACATGAACACCGACATCAACTCGATGCAGGTGGACGGGCCGGGCACCGAGGTCATGTCCTCGGTCATGCAACCACTGTTGATCCTGGCCGCGTTGGCGGCCACGGCGTTGCTCGTCCGGGCCTTGCGCCACGGAATTCGCACTGGCGGGGCGGACCGCACCGAACTGCTGCTCGCCGGAACTCTCACACTGGTGTCCGTGTTCATCGTGTTCAACAAGGTGGGCTCGCCCCAGTTCATGGTGTGGCTCGGCCCGGCCGTGGCCCTGGGACTGGTGCACCACTGGCGTTCGTGGCGCACCCCGGCCATCATGCTGATCGCGATAGCCGTACTGACGTTCTTCATTTACCCGCTGTTCTACGACGCCCTGAGCCACGACAACCCGGCCATGGCCCTCGTCCTGACCGCGCGCAACGCGCTGCTCGTGGTGCTGATGTTGTGGTCGGCCCGCCGTCTGTACTGGTTGGGGTCCAAGCGTCCCACCGACGAGCTCGTGACCAAGGAGTCCTGACATTTCCGCCGCATTTTTCGAACGTCTGAGCGGTGCCCGTGACGCCCTGCTTCCGTCCCGGGTGATCGCCTGGTTCTCCCGCCCCTCCAGCGTGTGGTGGGGGTTCGCAGTGGTCCACCTGTACTACCTGGGCTGGATGGCGTCCTTCTTCCTCAACGGGTGGGCCTTCAGCGATACCGAGCAGTACCGCGAGTGGGCCATGGCTGGTTTCACCCCCGAGGTGAGTGATCAGTCGATCAGCCCGTGGGTCTACCCGGTCCTCGCGCAGATCCCCATTCACCTCGCGGGAATCGCGGGTCACGATCTCTACCTGCTCGCGTGGACCCTCATCATCACTGCTCTCAATGCGGTTGCCGTCTGGTTCCTGACTCGCCGTTCCATGCAGGGGCGGGGCGTGGCACCCGCATGGTGGTTACTGATTTTCCTGGTGTTCATGGGGTACCTGAGCTTTGCCCGGGTGGAGGGGATCGCGGCGCCCATCGTGCTGATCGGCATGCTCTACGCCGCTCGCCAGCCCGTGGTGGCCTCCGTGCTGCTGAGTATCGCCACCTGGATCAAGGTCTGGCCCGCCGCGGTCATCCTGTCGCTGCTCATCGCGGCCAAGAAGCGCGCTCAGGTGTTCTTGGCGGGAGTGGTGGTCACCGCGGTGGTCGTCCTCGGAACCTGGCTGTCCGGCGGGCTGGTTCGCATCGCGGACTTCATGGTCAACCAGGGCTCGCGCGGCATGCAGCTCGAGGCGACGTTCTCCACCCCGTGGGTGTGGTTGAGCGTGCTGAACATCGCGGATTCCAAGATCGCGGACAACACGGCGATCAACTCCTCCGAGGTTTACGGCCCCGGGGCCGAGGTCGCCGCGTACCTCATGCAGCCGCTGCTCATCGTGGCCGTCGTCCTGGGCACGGCTCTGCTGATTCGTTCGCTGCGTAGGGGAGCAGACCGCGGCGAACTCTTCTACGAAGGCGCGCTCATGATGACCACCGTGCTCATCGTGTTCAACAAGGTGGGATCGCCCCAGTTCATGATCTGGCTCGCCCCCGTGATCGTGGCCGGCCTGGTCTACGACTGGAAGCGCTGGCGCACCCCGGCCGCTCTGCTCATGGGAATTGCGGTGGTGACGTTCTTTATCTACCCGCTCTTCTACACCCCGCTCATTCACGCCAATCCGATCATGGCGGGCGTTCTGACCATCAGGAACATTCTCCTGGTGCTTCTGCTCGCGTGGTCTGTCAAGCGCACGTGGGATCTCGGGACCACGCCCCGGCCTGTACGCGAGGCGGCTCAGAGCTGAGGACCCGCGTTCGCTAGGCAACCTCGCGTGCGTGGGGGGCCAGAACGACGTCGTACCAAGACGTGGCCCGTCACGAGCCTCCCAGCCGCGAGACGGGCGAGACGAACTCCCCGAACAACCAACGGCGCCCCGGACAGGTACTGTCCGGGGCGCCGTCTGCTTCTTCAGGAACGTGAAGTGAAGGTCTGAGCCTTACTTCTCGTCGGTGGTGCCGGTTGCTGCCTCGACACCGGCCTCCGGGCTACCCGGAGGGGTCGTGGGTTCGTTGATCGGGCGAGCGGGTTCCTTGAGCAGGAACGGAGCCAGACCGCCGGCGACCAGCATTATCGCCAGGACGATGAAGGCCACCACGTAACCTGCGGCGTCGACCGCTGCACCGACCAGGGCGCCCTGAGCCATACCACCGATGAACGCGCCGATGTTGATGACCGCGAAGGCCGAACCAATGATCTTCAGCGGGATCAGGCGGTAGGGGAGCATCAGGATGGCGGAGAAGGACCACATGATGAACAGGTTGGCCAGCCACATCATGACCGCGGAGCCCCACAGGTTGGGGATGATCACGGCGATGACCATCAGCACTGCGCCGATGCTGGACATCAGCAGCATGAAGACCATTTCGTTGTTCTCGAACCAGCGCTTTACCACGGTGGCGCCCGTGCTCGTGGCGATCCACAGCGACGGACCGTAACCGACCATGACCACCATGTACTCCCAACCAGTGGGGGTGATGCCGAACTGCTCGGAGTACATCGTGGCGAGCCAGGTCAGCAGACCCACGCCCACGGCGTTGTTGAGCAAGAGGCACAAACCCAGGACCAGGGAGTTGCGGTTCTTCCAGGCGTCCAGGATGGAAACGTCGTTCTTGGCCTTTGCTGCGGCCTTATCAGCGGCGGCAGTCTTATCAGCCGGGGACTCGCTCGGGACCAGCTTGACGAACATCAGGGTTGCGACGACCAGCAGCACCGCGAGCAGGAAGTACATCCAGCGGAAGTCACGGGCCACCACCAGGGTGCGAAGACCAGGTAGACCAGGATGGTACCGATACCCGCGGTGGAAACCACCTTGGACTGCACGGCGCCGCGCTCTTCAGCGGCGAACATCTTAGCGATGACCGGCGGCGTGCCGTTGGTGTAACCGGCCTGACCGAAACCGATGATCAGGCGAGCCAGCGGAATCAGAATGAAGATCATGGACGTGGCGCTGAACCCGGCGAAGCCGAAGAAAGCAGCACCGGCGGCCAGGATCAGCAGCGCGACCGGGATGAAGATGCGGTAGCCGTAGCGGTCCACGAACCAGCCGGCCACGAACGTCATCACAATGAAGGACAGGTAGAACAGGGTGGTGATCAGACCGAACTGGGTCTCGGAGAACGTCTCCAGCCCCAGGTTGGACATGTAGTTCGGGTCGGTCAGGAACGGGCCGATAGCGCCCGCCAGGCCCTTCTCGCTGTTCGCCGGCAAACCCACGGAGAACAGCGTGGCGAACACGCCCTTCTGGGTTTTGGTGAGGTTCATTTCCTCAGCCTTTCGTACTCAAGTGGTGCGGATGGGGGATCAGGAAGCCAGGAAGTCCAGTGCGATCTGCACTTCCGTGCGGGCGCCGGCTTCAAGAGCCTCTTCCTTGATATCGAACTTGGGGTGGTGATTCATGTAGGGCAGACCGTCATCGGCAGTGCCGCCGCCCAAGAAGATGAAGCAACCGGGGATTTCGCGAGCAAAGTAGGAGAAGTCCTCGGATGCGGACGTGGGCGGGCCCCAGAACGCGTTCTCGTCTCCCACGGCCTTCTTGGCCGCATCCAGGGCCAGTTCAGCAAGCTCGTCGTTGTTGATGACCACGGGGTAGCCCTCGGCCCACTGGAACTCGGGCTTGGCGCCGTAGGCGGCACATACGTTTTCGACGATCTCCGTGGCGCGTTCCTTGAGGATGTTCCAATCGTTGTCATCCACGGTGCGCATGGAGACACCCAGTTTGGCGGAATCGGGAATCACGTTGGGGGCCTGACCAGCCTGGATCATGCCCACGTTGACCACGTTCATGTGATCGGGTGCCACGTTGCGGGAAACGATCGTGTTCAGCGCAACGGTCACCTGCGCGGCGACCAGCACCGGGTCGATACCGTCCTGCGGCATGGAACCGTGCGAACCCTGGCCGTTGATCTTCAGGAAGAAGCCACCGGCCACGGCGGAAGCGGGTCCCTTGTGCACGCTGACGGTGCCGGTCTTCTGGTTCATGATGTGCATGCCGCAGATAGCGTCCACATCTTCCAACATGCCGGCGGCCACCATTTCCTTGGCCCCGCCGGGAGGGGTCTCCCCGGCGTGCTGGAAAATGAGCTTCACACGGCCGTTGAAGGTGTCCTTGAGTTCGGTCAGAGCCTTGGCTGCGCCCAGCAACATGGCGGTGTGCGTATCGTGGCCACACGCGTGCATGACTCCGTCCACGGTGGACTTGAACTCGTTGTCGGTCTCCTCATTGAGGGGAAGCGCGTCCATATCGGCGCGCAGGGCCACGGTCATGCCGGGGCCCTTGCCCTCGATGACGGCCACCACGGATGTCTCGGTGGGGTGAGTGGGCGTCAGGCCGAAGCTTTCGAGGGTTTCAGTCACGTACTTGGACGTGTTGTATTCCTTGAAGGACAGCTCCGGGTTAGCGTGAAAGTGGCGGCGCCACTTGATGATGTCAGCGGTGGGAACGTTGATCTCTGTAGTCTTGGTCGCTCTTGAAGGATTTTTGATCCACTAGGCTCGAAGGAGACGATTTCGAGCCATTCCAACGTAGTAAGTGTAATTTTTCGGCTCAAATCATGTTTATGTGAACAATTCCAGTTTCGCACCACTGTGAGCGAAATGCAACTGTTTTCCAACATCGCGACAGCACGGACCGGGCGGGCTAGTCTCTTGGCAGCATGCTGAGTGGTAGTTTTGATCTTGAAAAATGTTCAGTAGTGAAGTTCAAGCATCATCGGAGGCGGCATGAGTCATGCAATGGGCCCGGAGAGCGGCCACACCCCCGGCGCGCGTACTCGGGCAACCAAGAAACCTGGAGCGGCATCCATCTTTGATGTCACCAAGGTCTTCGCCCGTTTGCTGCCCAAGCAGCTCAAGGACGAAGCGCAGTTAGCGGCACTCGAGCTCAAGGACAAGGGCATCAAGCTCGGTGTGGGCGCTGCCCTCGCCATCGTGGGCCTGGTGTTCTTGGGCTTGGCTGTGATTGCTCTGATTGGCGCGGCCATTGCGGGCCTGTCCAACGTGATGCCTGCTTGGCTGGCGGCCTTGTTGCTCGCCCTGCTCTTCCTGATCATCCTGGCAATTCTTGCTCTGGTGGCAATGTCCAAGATCAAGAGTGCACTGCCCCTCAAGCCGGAGAAGACTCTGTTCGGTCTGCGTTACGACCTGGGTGTCGTCAAGGAAGGCTCCGCGTACACCGAGGGCCGTGTGCAGCGGGACATTAACGAAGCAGTGCAGCAGAAGGAACGCGAGGAAGAAGCTGCCGCTAACGACCCCAACCAGGTCAAGCCGGTCAAGCCGACCGAAGAGCAGCTGCGTCACCGCCTGAAGCTGCGTCGCGAGCACTTGAAGAGCCTTCGCGACGACGCTCAGAACCGTGTGGACTCCGTTCAGGCAGCCACTCAGGGCTTTGTCGGCCGCACCACGAACACCGTCAAGTCCACCGAAGAATCGATCAAGCAAACCTTCGCCACTCGCGGCGGTTCGCAGGGCGTGCGCACCGAAGGCTCCACTGCCGCCGGTGAGAGCCCGTTGGCTGATCGTTGGCAGCCGCTCGCGGTCGCCGCAGCAGCAGGCTCCGCTTTCTTGGTCTTCTTGCGCAAGCTCCTCAAGAAGTAGCGGATCGCCTCATTACGACGACGCCGCGGCGTCGCCTCGCGAAGGCCCGGTCCCCCGAGTGACCCGGCCGTCGCCATGCCCATCTCCTACGGCGGTATGGGCTCGCTCCTACGAGGGGCTGATTTCCATGCTTTAGTGCGGAAAAAATGGAGTGGGCACCCTACGATGATGCTGTGGTGAAAGACGTGATGAACCGTTGATGCAGTGGATTGCAGTTTCATTGGCCCTCCTCGCCGCGCTGTGCTTGGCGCTGGGAACGCAGACTCAGTCTGCGGCGGTGACCGCGCACACCCAGGAGGCCCTGAAGCCATCGAATCTCGGTTCGTTGGTGCGCAACCCGAAATGGGTCGCCGGACTGGTGCTACTGGGCCTTGGTACGGCGCTCAACGTCTCGGCGCTCACGCTGGCGACCGTCACCGTAGTCCAACCGATTGGCGTGATCGCTCTGGTGATCACCACCCTGTTGCACGCCAAACATAAACACCTCGACATCAACGCTCGAACGTGGGGAGCCATTTCCCTCTGCACAGCGGGTGGCGCGGTGTTCGTGGTGGCCGCAGTCGCGGGAACCGACCCCACGTACCTGTCCGATCCTCAGGCCGAGATCATCCTGGTCGCTATCTTGATCGGGCTGGTCCTCTTCTTCGGCGTCGCGGAACTATTTCTCCGGCACCGTCGCATCAGCATGTTCTACGTTCTGGCCGCGGGCATCCTCTACGGTTTCGTGGCGGTGTTGGTCCGGCTCACCATGACCCACACGATCGCCCACGGAATCGGACAGATCCACTGGCTCACGGTCATCATGATCGTCGTGGCCTCCGTGGTGGGCGGCTGGATGGTCCAGTGCGCTTACTCGTGCGGACCTCCCGATCTGGTCATCGCGGGTCTCACCGTGGTGGACCCGATTGTGGGCGTGGTCCTCGGCCTGTCGGTACTGGGGGAGGCCGGCCCCGACTTCACCCCTGGCATCGGCGTGGTCATGTGTCTGGCAGGGACCGTTGCTATAGTCGGCGTGGTGTTGCTGTCTCGGCATCACCCTGAAGTCATTGAACGCAGGGAGCAAGCGAAGCGACTGCGCCGTGAACTATCAAGTGAAACTCCACCTGCCGATTCCGCCACTTTGAAGACTTTGAACAGCACCCGTGAGCACTGAGCATCCCGAGGAACCGCGCCCTTTGAAGATTCTGATCATCGCCGAGACCTATCCGCCGGACATCAACGGTTCAGCTCAGTTCGCTCGCCGTCTCGCGCAGGGCATGCTCGGCCGTGGCCACGAGGTTCACGTCATGGCACCCATGACTTCCAAGGGCAAGTCCCACACGGTCGAGAAGGACGGCGTGACCGAGCATCGAATTCGCTCGCATCGGGCTTTCACGCACCCGTATTTCCGACTGTGCTTCCCGTGGGAGGTCTACAGCGAGATTAAGCGGGTCATTGATGAAGTCCACCCGGATGTAGTTCACAGTCAGTGCCACTACATCCTGGGGCGTCTCGGTATCCAGGAAGCTCAGCGCCGAGGGATCCGGTTGGTGGGTACCAACCACTTCATCCCCGAAAACATCGAACCGTTCCTCCCTTTCCCCGATTGGTTCATTCGCGGGTACCGCAAGGTTTCGTGGTGGGACCTGGCCCGTCAGTTCCGCCGCTGCGACGTGGTGACGGCACCGACCCAGCTGGCGGTTGAGACCATGGTGTCCAATGGTGTGGACGATGGCGCTGTTCCTGTGTCCAACGGGATTCAGGTGGGCGATTACGAACTCCACTCCGGCGAGGAGCTCCACAAGCCCAACCGCCAGACCGTGCTCTTCTGTGGCCGTCTCGCGGTGGAGAAGAACGTCAACGAGTTGATCGAGGCCATTGCACTGATCCCGTCCGAGAAGAATGTTCATGCCGAAATCGTGGGTGAAGGTGAACAGCTGGATTCGTTGGTGTCCCTGGCCCACTCGTTGGGCGTGGCCGGACGAATTCATTTCCGCGGTTTCCTCACCGACGAACAGCTGCGTGTTTCTTATCTGAACGCAGATGTGTTCTGCCAGCCAGGAACCGCTGAGCTGCAGTCGCTGGTCACGCTGGAGGCGATGTCCGCATCCACGCCGGTGGTTCTCGCCAACGCACGAGCATTGCCCCACCTGGCGGATGAAGGGGTCAACGGTTATCTCTTCGAACCAGGCAATGCGGAAGACCTTGCAGAGAAGCTGCTGTTGGTTCTTGATGCCAGCCCGGAGAAGCGCCGTGCGATGGGCGAGGCCAGCCACCGGATGATGTCCAAGCACTCCTTCGAGAAGACCCTGGACACGTTCGAACGGGTTTACCGCGGCGAACCTGCTTGATGAGCGGCTCTACCCCGCGGATGCGGTAGCGTAGAGCGGCGACCACGGCACCATTTCGTGGTGGCCTCAGGGGGCGGTAGCTCAGCTGGTCAGAGCAGAGGACTCATAATCCTTTGGTCGTGGGTTCAAGCCCCACCCGCCCTACCAGAAAGCCCGTCTGAATAGGCAATACCTTCAGTCAGGCG
>JAKDKI010000068.1 GCA_030453435.1 Kocuria sp. | reverse complement strand
AAGGGCGCTCGCCAGGAGTCTCACAACGTCGTGTCTCAACAGCGAGGAAATATGAGCGCAGAACCCTATCCACATCACTCTCCGGACCACGCCGGAGGGGTGCGCAACGAGCGTCGCTCGGCTGCGCGGCGTCGGGCATTGTCACGACGTGGTTTCCTGGGCGTGGGCGCGACGGCCGCGGTGTTCGCGCTGGCTGGTTGCGGAAGTAACACGGAGCAGGCCTTCTCGGGTACTGCGGCTACCGGAGAGCCGGAGCCCGGTGGCATTTTGCGAGTTGGACTCGCAGGTGGTGGTGCCGCGGATGTCGTGGATGCGCACGTGCCTGTGACCACTCCGGACGGCGGTCGTGTGATCAACCTCTATGACCGGCTCTACGAGTTCGACCAGGACTACGAACCGGTGCCGGCGCTCGCGGTCAGCGCCGAACCCGTAGACGATGGGCGGGCCTGGGTCTTCAAACTGCGCGACGATGTCACCTTCCACGACGGCCGCCCGATGACTGCAGCGGACGTCGTGTTCTCCTACGACCGAGTAACAGATCCTGACAACCCCAAATCGGGTGCGTCCGGTCTGGCGAGTCTGGAAAAAACCGTGGCCGTGGACGATCACACGGTTCGGTTCGAGTTGTCCGAACCGGATGCCGCGTTCATTTACTCGACGGCGGAGTACGCGGTGGGCATCGTGCCCCCGGACTACGATCCCGCACATCCGATCGGTACCGGACCGTTCACCCTGGGACAGTTCGAACCCGGTCAGATCACGGTGCTCAAGAAGAACCCGAACTACTGGGGCGGCGCACCGATCTTGGATGAAGTTCACATGATGAACTTCAACGACGAGGACGCGATGGTCAACGCTCTGCTGTCCTCCCAAGTTGATGCGGTCGGCCAGCTGCCCATGGCGCTCGTGGACGTGGTGGGAACCGACCCGCGCATCTTCACCGAGATGTCCGAAACCGGCGGTTGGTTGCCGTTCACGATGCGCGTGGACGTGGAGCCGTTCGATGACCCCCGGGTGCGCGAGGCGTTCAAGCTCGTGGTGGACCGTGAGCAGATGGTGGAGCAGGTTTTCTCCGGGCACGGCAACGTGGGGAACGACATGTACGCGCCGTTCGACCCCGGCACACCTGAGCTGCCGCAGCGAACTCGGGACATCGAGAAGGCCAAACAACTGTTGGCCGATGCAGGGTACCCGGACGGGCTGGACGTGGAAATGGTCACGGCACCCATCCAAGCCGGCGCCGTGGAATCCGCCCAGGTCTTCGCTGAGCAGGCCTCGGAAGCCGGGATCAACGTGAGCCTGCGCCGCGTGGACACCACCACGTTCTTCGGCGACGGCTACTTGCAGTACCCGTTCGCCCAAGATTTCTGGCTGACACGCAACTTCTTGCCCCAGACGGCCAATGGCACGCTTCCTGGTTCTCCGTTCAACGAGACGCACTGGGCGGATCCGGAATTCATCGAGCTCTACAACAAAGCGCGCGCCACGCTGGACGACGACGAACGCAACGAACTGATCGGTCAATTGCAGAAAATACTCCACGACGCCGGCGGCTACATCGTGTGGGGATTCTTCAACCAGGCCGATGCCTATCAGAACTATGTGGGGGGAACCATGACCTACCGCACGGGTATGCCGGTGAGCGGTTTCCAGTTCCGGCATCTGTGGATTGCACAGGAAAGCGAGTAACCCGTGGGACAAATGATTCTCAAACGCCTGGGCATCTCGGTCTTCGTGCTGCTGGCAGTGTCCGTGGTGGTGTTCGTCTTCACGCTCCTGCTGCCCGGTGATCCGGCGCAGGCGATCCTCGGCCAGCAGGCCACGCCGGAACGCCTCGCGGTGCTGCGTGAACAGCTGAACCTCAACGACCCTTGGTACGAGCGCTACTTCACCTGGCTGGGTGGCCTGTTGGTTGGCGACCTCGGTACCTCGGCCGCCACCGGCGGTTCGGTCAATGAGCTGCTGGGGCAAAAGGTCTCGGCTTCGATACTGCTGATGATCATTGCCGCAGTCATCTCCATCCCGGTGGGCATCCTGCTGGGCACCTGGTCCGCCATGCGCCGTGGCCGCACCACTGACCACACTCTGACCGGCATTTCGTTGGTCCTGGCAGCACTGCCCGAGTTCGTGATCGGTATTGCGCTGACTGCGTTGTTGTCCACCACGGTGTTCCAGCTCCTGCCCTCCGTGACCATGGCCGCGCCGGGAACCCGGGTGTGGGATTACCCGTTGCAGTTGGTTCTGCCCACGCTGACACTGGTGCTCGTGGTCGTTCCCTACATGATCCGAATGACCCGAACCACCATGCTGGACGTGCTTGATTCCGGCTACGTGGAGATGGCCCGGCTCAAGGGCGTGCCCGAACGCCAGGTGATCATGAAGCATGCGCTGCCCCACGCGATCGGACCGGTCGCGCAGGTCGTGGCCATGCAGCTGGCCTGGTTGGCCGGCGGCATCGTGGTGGTCGAGTTCCTCTTCCGCTATCCCGGTCTGGGCCAGGCCATGGTGGACGCGGTGCAGATCCGTGACGTTCAGGTGGTCCAAGCACTGTCCATGATCATTGCCGCGTTCTACGTGGTCGTGAACCTCATTGCTGATGTGATCGGCATCCTGGCCAATCCCAAGCTGCGGACGGAGTCCTCCAAATGAGCGCGCAGAACCATCAACCGGTGACACCGGAAACTCCGGTCACCCAGCCCGCAGCAAGTTTTGAACCTGCGGAGTCCCGCGGGGACGCCCGTCCTGTTTCCTTCTTCCGCCGGTTCCTGTCCCAACCCGAGGCCAAGTTCGGCCTGGTGCTGACCGGCCTGGTGTTGTTGGTGGCCATCGCGGGTCCGTTCGTGGTTCCCGCGTGGACCGGTTACGGTCCTACCTCGTACGCGGGCAAACCGTTCCAGTACGACATCTTCGGCACGGACAATCTGGGCCGTGACGTACTCTCCCGGTTCCTTGAGGGCGGCTGGCGACTGCTGCTGTACTCGGCCCTGGCCACAGTGCTGGGCGTTGGGCTCGGCACCGTTCTCGGCATGCTCGCGGCGTTCCGCGGCGGCTGGATGGACTCGGCCATTATGCGCACCGGTGACGTGCTGCTGGCCATCCCGCAGCTGGTCTTCGCAATGCTCGCCATTACCGTGCTGGGCCCGCAGGGCTGGGTGCTCGTGGTGGTCATCGGCATCACCCACGCACCGCGCGTGGCCCGCGTGATTCGCTCGGCCACCTCCGGTGTGGTCGCGGAGGACTACGTACTGGCCTCGCAAATGTACGCCGTGCCCCAGTGGAAGATTCTGGGCCGGGACGTGGTCCCCAACATCATGGGCCCTCTCATGGTGGAGATGGGCTTGCGCATGACGTATTCGATCGGCGCCGTCGCCTCGCTGTCGTTCCTGGGATTGGGCATGCAGCCGCCCACCGCGGACTGGGGCCTGATGATCAACGAGAACCGCATTGCGCTTTCGCTCCAGCCATGGGGCGTGATCCTGCCGGTGATCGCGATCGCCATTCTTACCGTGGGCACCAACCTCATTGCCGACGCCGTGTCCGGCGCCTCAGCGGGCCGCACCACCGGTTCCGCGCGAAAGGACAAGTAAATGGTCAGCACAACTACCGTTCCCAAGGCCACGGTGGCCACGGCCATTTCCGTGCGCGACCTGTCCCTGGGTGTTCAAGGCGGGGACCTGATCCTCAAGGACGTCGATTTCGACCTCACGCCCGGGCGCATTCTGGCCCTGGTGGGTGAGTCCGGTTCTGGTAAGACCACTGCCGCGCTGGCATGCATGAACCATTTGCGCACCGGATTGGAACTGCGCGGTGGCTCCGTCCAGTTGCACGAAGGTGCGTCGCGGTTCTTCAACCAGAACATGGACCTGCTGACGCTGTCTGAGAAGCAGGTGCGTAAGCTGCGCGGCGGCACCATTGCGTACGTTCCTCAGGATCCCGCGCTCTCGCTCAATGGTGCGTTGCGCGTGGGGGAGCAGATCCACGAGGTGCTGCGCATCCACGAGTTCGGACGCAATGGTAGGGAACGCGAGGCTCGCGTGGCCGAGGTGCTCGAAGAAGTGGGCCTGCCCAGCACCAAGAAGTACCAGCGGCGCTACCCGCACCAACTTTCGGGCGGTCAGCAGCAACGCATCGGCATTGCGATGGCCTTCGCGTGCCGCCCCGCCGTGATCATCCTGGATGAGCCGACCACCGGTTTGGACGTGGCCACCCAGGACCTGGTCCTCAAGACCGTGTACCAGTTGACTACCAAGCACGATGTCGCCGGCCTCTACATCACTCACGACCTCGCCGTGGTCGCCCAGGTCGCCAACGACGTGGCGGTCATGCTCCGCGGCGAGATAGTGGAACGCGGTCCCGCCGAGAAGGTTCTTTACGATCCTGATCACGACTACACCAAGACACTTCTGGCCGCGGTGCCCGACCTCCAGGGTGAACGCGCCATGGGCGGCGGGCCTGCGGTGAGCCCCAGTGCCAAGGTGCGTGCGCCCTGGGACAACAGCCATGACGACGACGTCCCGGTCGCCAATAGCGGTCAGGTCGCAGATAGCGCGCGCGGCGCGAACGATGGCCGGGACAACGCTCGCGGTGTCGGCCAGCACGACGCCGCCCAGTCGGCTCACGGAGCATCCTCCGGTGCCACCGCGGTCGCGGCCGAACCCGCGCGATCTGACGAGGCATCGCGCGGTGGTGAGCGGGCGGCGTCGTCAACCGGCGATACGGCCCAGGTACATGACCGAGCGGCGTCGCCGACCGAAACGAAACCTGCCAATGAACCGTTGGTCGCCGTACGCGACCTGCGGCTGGCGTACGGACCGGCGGTGATTCTGGACGGCATCAATCTGGACCTGGTCGAGGGCCAGACCACCATGCTCTTGGGTGAATCCGGTTCGGGTAAGACCACGCTCTCGCGCAGCATTGCCGGCCTCAACGCCGCGTACACGGGCGAGGTGCTGCTGGAAGGCAACGTGCTCGCGAACGGAACGCGCAAGCGCAGCAACGAGGACCGCCGCCGGATTCAGTACATTTTCCAGTCGCCGTTCTCATCGCTGAACCCGCGTCGCAGCATTGGTGACTCGCTCGAAGTGCCGCTGGAAATGAGCGGCGGAATGTCCCGGAAGCAGCGGCGCGCCGCCGTGGCCGACGCGCTGGATGCGGTGCGGCTGGGGCGCAGCTACATCAACCGCAGGCCCGGTGAACTCTCCGGTGGTGAGCGGCAACGTGCGGCGGTGGCGCGAGCGCTGGTGAATGCGCCCTCGGTGCTGGTGTGTGATGAGATCACCTCCGCGCTGGACGTGTCCGTGCAGGCCTCGGTGATCGAGCTGCTGCGCGATCTGCAGCGCGAACGCGGGCTGGCCATGCTGTTCGTGACCCACAACATCGCGCTTGCGCGGCACGTGTCCCATAAACTCGCGGTGTTGGAGAAGGGTCGACTGGTTGATTACGGGCCCACGGACCACGTGCTGCGTAACCCGCAGCATGGCTACACCAAGTCGCTGTTGAAGCACGTACCCACGCTGTAGCGCGAGGGGGAAGGAATCGTCACCGAATGACCGCCGGAAGTGCACAGGAATTGATCGCCGAAACCCATCTGCCCGGCACCACAGGGCGGGTGATCCGGGAGATCTTCGAGCAGCATTTGAGGCAAACGTGCGGCGGCATGTCGTTCAGCGTGTACCGCGACGGGGAGCCGCTGGTTCGTTTGCACGGCGGTTCGCAGGAGCGGCGTTCGTCTCCTGATGATCCGGCGGAGACGCCGTGGACCGACGAGACCCTGGCCGTCATGTTCTCCGGGACCAAGGGCATGGTGGCCACGCTGGCGGCCATGCTCGTGGACGACGGCGCCCTGGACGTGCACGCTCCCGTGGCCGAGTACTGGCCGGAGTTTGCCGCAGCGGGCAAGCAGAACGTGACCGTCGCGCAGGTGCTCAATCACACCGTGGGGCTGATCTACACGGACCCGGATCCTACGGACAGCTTCTACAGCCTGACCGCTCATTCCGAGATCCTGGCGCAGCAAAAGCCGGTGTGGGAGCCGGGTTCCAAGGTCGCCTATCACGCGGTGACGTTCGGATACCTGGTGGAGGCCATCATGCTGCGCATTACCGGCAAACGGGCCGGACAGCTGCTGGCCGAACGAATCGTGAAACCCAACGATCTGGATCTCTACCTGGGACTGCCGGAAGCTCAGGAGCCGCGTGTGGCACCCGTGTTCCGCGCGCCCGGTTATGCGATCAGTACCTTCCTGAAGGACCCGGAACGGCGGGCCATCGTGGACCGGATGTACGGCGATACACTGATGGGGGAGGAGCTTCCCGCCAACTCGCCGGCATTCCACGCGGCGGGCTTGGCATCCGGTGGCGCGATCGGCGGGGCGGATTCGATTGCCCGCGCGTACTCGCTCGTGGAGTCCGGAGCGTTGGTATCTGCGGAGACCCGTCAGCTGTTCACCCGGACGTGGTCCGAAGGGCTTGATGCGGTCAACGACCGACCCCTGCGTTTCGGGCTGGGCTACGAACTGCAGGATCCCATCAGCACTTACGGCCCCGTGGAGCGGGCCTACGGGCACTCCGGCGCGGGCGGTTGTTTGCACGGCGCGTGGCCGGACTACGGGATCGGCTTCTCGTTCCACACCAACGAGATGCTGGCGGAAAACGTGGACCGCCGCGCCAAGGACCTGTTAGGCGCACTGCGTAAAGCATTGGAATCCTGAATTCTCCAAGGCCGGTCTCGATAGGGTAGTGACCATGACCACATCTCAGGAGAATTTTGTCCGGGCAGAAATCGTGGGCGGCACCGGAGTGCTCACGCTCACGCGCGAAAAGGCGCTCAACGCGCTGAGCCGTTCCATGTACCACCAGATCGCCGGAGCCCTTCAGGATTGGGCCAAGGACCCGGCCATCACGCGGGTGGTCATGCAGTCCACGCTCCCCAAGGCGCTGTGCGCCGGCGGTGACATCAAGGAAGTCCGCGAGGCAGCCCTGGATGGCCGCTCGGCCGAGGTGGAGGACACCTTCGGCACTGAGTACGCGATGGACAACCTGATCGCTGAGTACCCCAAGCCGTACGTGGCCATGATGAACGGCATCGTGATGGGCGGCGGCATGGGCATCTCGGTGCACGGCTCGCACCGTATCGTCTCCGAAACCACTCTGATGGCCATGCCTGAAACCGCGATCGGTTTCTTCACGGACATCGGAGCCAGCCACTTCTTGCCGCGCGTCTCCCGCGAAACCGCCGGCGGCGCTCGCGAGACGTCGCTGGAATTCGGCCGGTACCTGGGCTTGTCCGGTGCCCGCTTCAACGGTGCGGACGCCATTGCCCTGGGCCTGGCCGACACCTACATTTCCTCGTCCGATGCCGAGGCTTTCGTGGAGCTGACCATTTCCGACGGTGTGGACGCCGCCGTTGCCAAGTTCGGTCAGGAACCGCCGGCTTCCGAGATCATTACCAAGTGGGACGAGGTTCAGGAGACCTACGGCGGCGACTCGCTCGAGGCGATTGTCGAGCGCGCCGGCAGCGATCTGGACGGTATGAGCCCCACCTCGCTGGTTCGTGTCTTCGAGCTGCTCAATGCGGGAGCCAAGGACGATAGCGTCCGCTCCTGCCTGGAACGCGAACTCAGTATGGCCACGGTTGCCGCGCAGTCCAAGGAATTCTTGGAGGGCGTGCGCGCCATGGTGGTTGACAAGGACAAGAAGCCGCAGTGGTCCCCGGCCACCGTGGCAGAGGTGGACGCGGAAGAAGTTCGCCGGGTCGTGGAGCGCAAGATCGAGCTGCCGTTCTGAGCACCTCATCGTCTTCTTCGACTGAGCCGGAAGTGAGCATCCGAACCGAGCAGCTGCAGATTCCGGTCATCGGGGATTCCTCGGTGGCCGGAACGCTCTGGTTGCCTTCGGGTGAGCCTTCCGCCGCGCTGACGATTCATCCGGCCACCGCCACCCCCGAGCGTTTCTACCGTGGTCTGGCTGAGTACTTTGCCGCTCGGGGCTACGCGGTGGTGACCTATGACTTCCGTGGCACGGGCCGCTCTGGCAAGCCCAAGGATCATCCCGAACTGCGCATGCGCGACTGGATGATGCAGGACGTTCCTGCGGTGGCTGCGTGGGTTCGTTCGCGATTTGAGGGCCTGCCGAAAGTGGCCATTGGTCACAGTGTGGGCGCCCATGCGCTCGCCCTGGACTACGGCACCGAGGGTCTCGCCGGTTTCGTGACCATCTCATCCCACGCCGGCGTCACCAGCACCGTACGCGGCACGGCCGAACGACGCCGCGTGGCAGCCGTGCTCCACGTGGCCGGTCCGGTGCTGTGCCGAGTGTTCGGGTACATGCCGGGGCGTCGAGCGGGACTCGGCGAAGATATGCCGTCCGGCGCCATGCTCGAGTGGGGGAAGTGGGCGCGGAAACCGCATTACTTCTTCGATGACCCGACCATGGATGCTGTCTCGCGGGCCGCTCAGGTTTCTGTTCCCGTGCTTGCCGTGGGTGCCTCCGACGACCCCTGGGCCACTCCGGAGCAGATCGAAGAAATCACCGACCGGCTCACCGGCACCACCGTAGAGCGCCGGACCTTCACCCCGGGGGAGCTGGGCGTCTCGTCGCTGGGACACCACGGTCTGGTCCGTCGCTCGACCGGGCGCAATGCGTGGCCGGCGCTGGAGAGGTGGCTGAGCGGCGTCGTCGGCGACGTGGCATAAGCGAAACCAGATAGAAATGGGGGTTGCTCACCGTGGTGAGCAACCCCCATTTCTACTGTCTGACCTAGCCCAGCGGCGACGGCGTCTTGGAGGTGTCCGGGGTCAACGGGTCGGAGCCCACGGAACCGCGCACGCGGGCAATGAACGCCATGAGGTGGTAAATCACCAGGGTCGCGGCGGTGCCCAAGGCGATGCCCGCGAAGTCCAGACCGAATACCGACCACGTGTAGTCGGCGATGCCCACGATCATGGCAACGGCCGCGGTGGTGAGGTTGACGGGGTTGGAGAAGTCCACGCGGTTCTGGACCCAGATGCGCACGCCCAGCATGCCGA
>JAKDKI010000374.1 GCA_030453435.1 Kocuria sp. | reverse complement strand
GGTCAGTTTCCACGGTAGACGGGCAGGGTGCTGATTACTAGCGACCCTCCGCGGGGGCTTCCTGGGCAGGATCCTGATCCGAGGGCACCTCGCTGGTCTCGGCGTGTGCTTCCGGGGCGTTGAACTGGGAATCGTAGAGATCCGCGTAGTAGCCGCCCAAGGCAATGAGCTCATCGTGGGATCCCTGCTCCACGATTTTCCCGGAGTCCATGACCAAGATGGTGTGCGCGTCGCGGATCGTGGAGAGCCGGTGAGCGATCACGAACGAGGTGCGCTGGGCTCGCAATGCGGCCATGGCGTGCTGCACCAACAGTTCCGTGCGGGTGTCCACCGAGGACGTCGCTTCGTCCAGGATCAGCAATGAAGGCTGTGCCAAGAACGCGCGGGCAATCGTGATGAGCTGCTTCTCACCCACGGAAATGCTCCCGCCCTCTTCATCGATGTGAGTCTCGTAGCCGTCAGGAAGGGCTCGGACAAAGCGGTCCACGTAGGTGGCCTTGGCGGCATCGATGACTTCATCATCGGTGGCGTCCTGACGGCCGTAGCGAATGTTCTCCATGATGGTTCCGGAGAACAGCCACGCATCCTGGAGCACCATGCCCACCTGGGAGCGCAGTTCCTTGCGCGACAGATCGCGGATATCGATGCCGTCCAGGGTGATGCAGCCTTGGTCGATCTCGTAGAACCGCAGGATCAGATTCACCAGTGTGGTTTTGCCGGCGCCGGTGTGACCCACGATGGCCACCGTATGACCGGGGTGCGCCTCGAACGAGAGGCCTTCGATGAGTGGACGAGCGCCGTTGGCCAGTGCCTCCTTGTCGTACGAGAAGCTCACGTTGTCGAAACGAACGTGTCCACTGGACCGAGCGGGCAGGTGCTCGGTGGCCGTTTCAGGATCCTGCTCCTGGGCGTCCAACAACTCGAAGGTGCGTTCCGCGGAGGCCACGCCGGACTGAAGCTGTGTTGCCATGCCGGCCACTTGGGACAGCGGCTGCGTGAATTCGCGCGAGTACTGGATGAAGGCGGTGGCATCACCGAGAGTCATCTGACCCGTGGCCACGCGCAGACCGCCGAACACTGCAATTCCCACGTACGACAGGTATGAGATGAACTGCATGACCGGCATGATGGTGCCCGACATGAACTGGGCACCGAAGGATGCGTTGAAAAGCTTCTCGTTACGCTCGTCGAATGTGGCGTCCATGTCGTGCTGACGGCCATAGGCGTGCACCAGTTCGTGGCCCGAAAAAGACTCTTCGATGTGGCCGTTGAGGTGACCCGTGGCCTCCCACTGTTGGGTGAACAGCTTCTGGGACCGTGTACCGATAAATCCTGCGGCTACTGCGGAGAGCGGGAGGGCGATCAGTGCGACCAACGCGAGTTGCCAGGAGACGATGAACATCATCACGGTGATGCCGATGACCGTGAGCACACTCTGCACCAGCTGGGAGAACGCTTGCTGCAGAGCGGTCTGGATGTTGTCCACGTCGTTGGTTACACGGGACATCACGTCACCGCGCTGTCGTGAGTCGAAGTAGCTCAGGGGGAGAGCGTTGATCTTCCGCTCCACCTCCGCGCGCAGGTTGTACACCACGCGCATCACCACGATGTTCAGAACATAGCCCTGCAACCACATGAGCAGCGACGCCACCGCGTACATGCCCAGTACCGTGAGGATCAGCGTGCTCAGGAGCGTGAAGTCCACGCCCTGTCCCGGAACCAGGGTCATGGCCGACATCATGTCCGCAAGGGTGTCCTGGCCCTGCGCTCGCAATCCGTCGATCACCTGGGCCTTGTCCGCACCCTCGGGCAGTTGCCTACCGATCACGCCGGCGAAAATTACGTCCATGGCTCGACCCAGCACACGAGGCGCGTAGACGCTCAGCACGACTGACACGATCACCGCGGCGAACACCACCGTGAGCGCCAGTTTGTGCGGGAACAACAATTTGACCAGCCGGATCGCGGAAGGCCAGAAATGCCGCGGCTTCTTGGCCGGTGCTTCCATGTCGCTCATTGAAGCCCCTCGGTGCTCTGCTCAGCGCTGAGCTGAGACTCGACGATTTCGCGATAGGTATCGCTGGAGTCCAGCAGTTCCTGGTGCGTCCCCCTGGCAGTGATCCGTCCGTGCTCGAGCACCAGGATCTGGTCCGCACCAGTGATCGTGGAAACGCGTTGCGCCACGGTCACCACGGTCGAGTTGCGAGTGACAGGGCGCAGAGCGTTACGCAGGTTGGCGTCCGTGGTGACGTCCAACGCGGAGAAAGAGTCATCGAAAACGTACACGCGGGGGTCGGTCACAATGGCGCGTGCAATGCACAGCCGCTGCCGCTGGCCTCCGGACACATTCGTGCCGCCCTGGGAGATCGGAGAGTTCAGACCCTCGGGCTTCTCCCGGACGAAGCCATCTGCCTGAGCCACCTCGAGGGCCTTCCAGAGTTCGTCGTCCGTAGCTTCTTGGCGGCCGAACCGCAGGTTGGACGCAATGGTGCCGGAGAAGAGGAAGGGTTTCTGCGGAACGAGCCCCACGCTTGAGGCCAACTTCTGTGGTGGGTACTGCGTCAGGGGGACCTCGTCCAGGGTGACTTTTCCCGAGACCGGATCGAAGAGTCGCGGGATCAAGTTCACCAGTGATGATTTCCCCGAACCGGTCGCGCCGATGATGGCCAGAGTTTTGCCGGGCACCGCCGTGAAACTGATGCGGTCCAGCACGGG
>JAKDKI010000373.1 GCA_030453435.1 Kocuria sp. | reverse complement strand
TCGCGGCCATGATCGGCAAGTACGCCCTGGGAGCACCGGACTGGACCATGCGGATTGCCGGCAGCATCCACGGTTTCGTGTTCTTGTCCTACTGTGTGTCCACCGTGGTCGTGTGGACGGACCAGCGCTGGCCCGCATCCAAGGGGATTCTGGGTCTGCTGCTGGCCATCGTCCCGTTCGCCACGGTGCCGTTCGAGCGCCACGTGGACCGCAAGGGTCTGCTGGCCTCGCAGTGGCGTGTGGCGCCGGCCGGTGCTGCACCGCAGAACGGCCAGGAACCTGCTCGGACTGCTGCCGAACGGCTCCTGGCCGTGATCCTGCGCTGGCCGATTCTCTCGGCCTTGGTGTTGGTGGTGTTCGTGGCCCTGTTGTTCACCGTGCTGTTGAACGCGGGCCCGCCCACCGAGTGGTTCAACTAGGGATTAGCCCGCCAGAGCTGCTGAGCGGCCCGGTACACCCCACGACTTGCCGTTGAGCGCAACGCTGCGGTGGGTGTTGGTGGGGTTCACCAGCACGTAGCGATTATTGGACAGTTTGCGCACGAGCACCTGATTCGAGGTGGAGCGCGCACCCGTTCCGTAAACCCCGTTGTTCACGGCCTCCCGAAGGTCACGGACCCCGGCGGCGTTGGGGTTCACGGAGCGGTCCGTGACCTTCTCGGCCAATCCGGTGTTGCGCGCGATCTGATCCTGGCAGTTTTCGACCTGCGGGATCACGGACTTCACGCCGCGTGCCCCCGAGTCACGAGTCAGCAGGGTCTGGCCCAGCAGCATCCGGTAGTCGCGTTCGCGGCGGATGTCGGCTGCCCGGGAGACTGCCCCGTTGCCCGCCTTCAAGCACTGAGCCCCGCCGTTAATGGTTTTGCCCTGGTCGTAACCGCTGGTGCCCACGGCGCGCTTCGAGACGGCGTAATCGTGGTGGAGGATCGGCATGCCCGCGGCGGTGAGCTGACGATTCACGTCCGCGGACTTCTGCAGGTACGCGTTCGACAGGGGAGAACCATTACGGTCCTGCGTGCTGAACTCGCGCATGGCGAAGTCCACGGCGCCCGTGCGGGCCAGTTCGTTCGCCCGTGCCACGTTGGAGGGCTTCTCCGGGTAGATGCCGAGGTTCACGGCCAGCGGCACATCTCGCTTGAGGCGGTTGTCCAGCTGACGATTGACGCTGTCGATCACGGCGGTCGCGCGGCGGGCGTAGGCGTTGTCGTCCGCCCACGGGCCCCACTTGCCCACGTAGTCCATGTCCTGGCCGTGGCCGGCGGTCATTGCGACGTCGTCGAAGAACACGCCGTCGAACTTGGCGGGACCCGCCTTGGTCACGCGACCGGGCAACGACGGCGCTTCGAGCAGCTTGGCTGCGGCGGTCGCGCAGACGTCCGCGTACGCGTTCGAGAGGTTGGAAATGGTCGAGTAGTTCCAACCCGGGTAGGTGGCCAGCCCCATCGAGTTGGTGGCTACGCGGGAGTTGCCGGGGCGAACGCCGAACTGGCGGCCGTCAGACTTGGGATCGGCGCACGTGCGCTGGAAAGCGCCGTTTTCTGAACTGCGCTCGGACATGGCGCCCAGGTTCATGTAGGCGTAAAACGTGGTGCCGGGGTTGGCGGCCTTCATATCGGCCAGCGTGCACTCGCCACGACCACCGGCAACGGCAACCGTGGGGTCCACGATGGCGTCCGAGACCTTACCGACCAGCTGGCCGCCGGGGCACAGCTGCTGCGGCTGCTGGAAGCCATGGAGATAGGCCGGCGCACTACCCGCGGGCGGGGTGGGAGCGCTGGGTGTGGTCGGAACCGGTGCCGCCTGAGCGGGCATGATGGTGGCCACCAACGCCAGCAGCGCGGTCATGGTTCCGGCAATGGACAGGGATCGGCGCGAAGTACGCGAATGTTGGGATCTGGATCGCATGTTCAAAAATGTAACGAAACAGTAACGAGCCGTTGTGACTAGCGGGTATGTTTCAGTTGTCTCTTTGGTACGCAGGCTGATGAAAGCTCAATGAGCCAATGACGAGAAGCGTCATACCCGAGCACGACGCTCCCCGGGGTGAAAGCTCGCTACCCTCGTGACGATGGCACTTCACGTACGTTTCGCGCGCTGGGCGGAGAATCACCCCCACATCAGTAACGCTCTGCTCATGGGCGGCGGGATCATCTTTTCCCTGGTCTTCCTGACTGCCGGGGCGATGGACGCAGGGAAGAGCATCTGGTGCGCTGCGGTGGTGGCGTTGCCGCTGTTCTTCCGGCGGGCGGCGCCCACGGCCACGGCGTTCGCTGTGGGTGCCCTGGCCCTACTGGTCCTGGCGGTTTTCAACGTGGCCGCCATCGGACTCTGCATGTGGGCCGTGCCGTGCCTGATGTACACGGTGGCGGTTCGGGCGTCCAAGAGGAAGCGTCGTGCCGTGCTGATCGCAGCCCTGCTGGGTTGCTTGGTGTTCGCTCTCCTGTGCCGCCGGTGGTTCTTCGTTTTCTATGGAGAGGCCTCGATTCTGGAATGGGTCATGGCGTCCCTGATGTTCTTCGTGGTCAGCGCGCTGTTCGTGGTGGTCGCTTTCCTGGCGGGTGATTTGGCGCGCAACCGCTGGCGGCGTCGTGAACAACTCGAAGACCGGGCCCGTCGTCTCGAGGTCGAGCGCGAGCAGGAGGTCCGCATCGCAGCGCAGGACGAACGCACGCGCATCGCCCGGGAAATGCACGATGTGGTCGCGCACTCGCTGTCCGTGGTGAT
>JAKDKI010000372.1 GCA_030453435.1 Kocuria sp. | reverse complement strand
CCTACACTGAAATTCCGTTGCGGCGGGCATCTAGACAACAGCGTGCAAAGGAGCATGACGATGAGCTCGACTTTCCAGGCAGCAGTAGTCCACAACTTTGGCGATGAACTCACGATTGATGAAGTGGAAATCCCCCAGCCGGGGCCGGGCGAGGCCCTGGTCAAGCTGATCTCCTCAGGCGTGTGCCACACCGATCTGCACGCTGCGGAGGGGGACTGGCCCGTCAAGCCCAAGCTTCCGTTGATTCCGGGTCACGAGGGCGTGGGCACCGTGGTCTCCGTGGGTGAGGGAGTGGACGACCTCAGAGAGGGTGACCTGGTGGGCAATGCCTGGTTGGGAAGCGCCTGTGGTAACTGCCAGTACTGTCGATCCGGCTGGGAGACCCTGTGCGAGGAGCAGGGCAACTCCGGGTACGCCACGGACGGGTCCTTTGGCGAGTACATGCTGGTCAACGCCAAGTACGCCGCGCGCATACCGGAAGGTTCCGACCCATATGAGGTAGCCCCCGTGTTGTGTGCCGGTGTCACCGTGTACAAAGGCCTCAAGGAAACCGAGGTGCGCCCCGGTGAGTGGGTCGTGATTTCAGGCATCGGCGGTCTGGGCCACTTGGCCGTTCAGTACGCGGTAGCCATGGGTATGCGCGTGGCCGCCGTGGACGTGGCCGATGACAAGCTTGCGCTCGCCAAGAAGCACGGCGCGGAGGTCACGGTCAACGCGTTTGCAGCGGATCCGGCGGAAACCATTCAGAAGGAAATCGGCGGCGCCCACGGCGTGCTGGTCACGGCCGTGCACCCTGATGCGTTCGGCCAGGCGATCAACATGACCCGCCGCAAGGGAACGATCGTGTTCAACGGTCTGCCCCCGGGAGAATTTCCCGCGCCGATCTTCGACATCGTGCTCAAACGACTGACCATCCGCGGGTCCATCGTGGGTACGCGTAAGGACATGGAAGAAGCCCTGGACTTCTACGCCCGCGGCATGATTCATCCCACGTACCACACCCGTGAACTCGGCGAGATCAACCAGATCTTCGACGAGATGCACCACGCCAAGATCGATGGCCGCGTGGTCATCAAGTACCAGTAGCGAGCAGCTGGACTGCCTCAGGCTATGACAACGGCCCGGACGCTGAAGACAGCATCCGGGCCGTTGCCCTGCCGAGCCCCCTGCCGGATTCGAACCGGCGACCCTCTGTTTACAAGACAGATGCTCTGGCCATCTGAGCTAAGGGGGCGTGCCCGTTGCCGAACTGAGTGGCACGGCGGTGGGACCGCTCCATATTACTGGACAACGCGTGGATGGACGAACCGCGACCCTCCGTTGCTGAGAGCGGCACCACTTAGGGTGCCCGTACTTAGTTAGGAATTACTCACTATCGAGCGGCACTCAAACGTGCTTTCATATCAATCATGGAAATCAAGGGAAAACTTGCCCAAGCTATCAACGATCAGATCACCATGGAGCTGCAGGCCACGGTTGTGTACCGTCAGCTCGCCATCGAGATGGACGTCGCGAGCCTGCCCGGATTCGCCAAGTGGTTCCGCGCCCAGGCCGCCGAGGAAATCACGCACGCTGAGAAGTTCATCGATCACATGGTGGACCGCGGCGGGGATCCCCAGATCGGTGACATGGCCGGACCCGATATCCAGGACAAGTCCGTTCTCGGCTGCTTCGAGGCCGCTCTGAACCACGAGCGCAAGGTCTCCGAGTCCATCCGCAACCTGTACCGCCTGGCGCAGGAAGAGGGCGACATCGACTCCATGCCGTTGCTGCACTGGTTCATCAACGAGCAGATCGAAGAAGAGGCCACCGTGGAAGAGATCTGCGATCAAGTGCGCCTGGTCCATAACGACGGTCCCGGTGTCCTCCGATTGGACGGAGAGCTCGGCGCACGTAAGGCACCCACCGTCGCATAGCTTGCCCGCACTTGGGGTGAGCGACAAAGGCCGGCACTGCGGATTCGCAGTGCCGGCCTTTTGCTGTCCCTTGTTAGGACTTATTCGATACAGCCATCCTGCCAGCGGCCACTATCGAAGGATTGTCAACGGTGGTCTTGCCTACTCCTGAGTGATCTCCACATCAGCCTGTTCCTGGCGGCCGAAGGCCCACAGCAACAGTTCGGACGGTTCGCCGCGCACCAGGTCCACGCGGCGTGCGGAACGCTTACCTCCACGAACGGCACCGAAGCCATTGGCCAACAGCACCACCGAGTTGGATTCCTTGCGCAGCAGAGCCGGGCCCATGAGCTTGAGAATGTTCCAGAGATCCTTCTGCTCATCGTGGAGCAGCTGCCGCGCGTGCCACTGGGGCTGGGCGCGGCGGACGTCCTCGTGGTGAACGAAGAACTCACCGGTGTTCATGCGCTTGTCCACGGGGGACCAGCGTCCGGGGGAGTGCAACGGCGGGCGCTCCACGAGGTCGACGAGCTCTTCCCAGGGCATGTCGTTGTACTTGTTCTCCACGGTTTTGAAGTGGGAACCCACAACGGGGACCTTGGGTGCGAAGATGCCCACGGCGGCGTCGGGCCGGCCATCGCGAATCACCAGGTGGACGGCCAGATCGCGCGCGTTCCAGCCCTCGCACAGGGTGGGGGCATCCGGACCTACGCGGCGCAACAGAGCGGCCAAGTGGCGACGTTCAACATTGGCGAAATTAGTCATTGAGAATCCGTTCTAGCAGTGCGTACGGTCAGTTTCCACGGTAGACGGGCAGGGTGCTGATTACTAGCGACCCTCCGCGGG
>JAKDKI010000067.1 GCA_030453435.1 Kocuria sp. | reverse complement strand
GCTCCATCCGGGCCGCCAGCTGCTCCGCACCCGCGCGATCCGTGAGCAACAGATCCACCGGAATCGGCGCGGGGCTGTGCCGCAGCACCGCCATCATGGCGCCGCGCACCTGCCGGTCGGTGCCGTGCCAGGACTGGCCTTTGGGAACGTAGTCCGGCTCCGGCCGCCCAGCGGCTATCCACGCACACTGGTCGAACACCGGGCAATCGTCGCATTTGGGAGCGCGCGCCGTGCACACCAGGGCACCGAGTTCCATGACGGACTGGTTCCACTTCACCGAGTCTTCACGGCCCTCGGGCATGAGCTGGTCCGCAAGCCGGGTCTCTGCGGCGGTGAGGGACTTGGACGGCAAGGCCTTACCGCTGAACAGTCGAGCGTGCACGCGGCGGATATTGGTGTCCACCACCGTGTAGTGCTGGCCGAACGCGAATACTGCCACGGCCGCCGCCGTGTAGGAACCAATGCCGGGCAGATCCAACAGTTCCGCGTGGTCCTCCGGGACCCGATTGCCGTGGTTCTCGGCGATCTCCGTGGCCGCCGCGTGCAGCCGGAGCGCCCGGCGTGGGTACCCGAGCCTGCCCCAGGCTCGCACCACCTCCGCGGGGCTCGCAGCCGCGAGATCCGCCGGTGTGGGCCAGCGATCGAGCCATTCGCGCCAGATGGGCAGGACCCGTACCACGGGCGTCTGTTGGAGCATGATTTCGCTCACCAGTACGCCCCAGGGGGAACAATCGGGGTGCCGCCATGGGAGGTCCCTGCCGGCGCGTGAGAACCACTGGATCACGGCTTGGTGAATGCCGTGAAGTTGATCCGGTGCGCAGGGTGTGGAGCTCGAGTTCATAAGTCCCCACGGTAGCCTGGAGGTCATGGCAACCAACGGTTCTGAGCAGCGTGATTCCAGCGACCCCCGCGTGTCCCACGGGGATTCCGATGACCGGTTGCCGCCCTCGGTCTACCGCCGACGTCGCTTGATTGCGCTTGCCGTGCTTCTCGTGTTGGTTGTGGCGCTGATTTGGGGCATTTCCTCCGTGGTCTCGGCGCTGACCGGATCCTCGGAGGAGCCCGAGCAACCACAGCCGCAAACCGAGGTCACGGCCAAGGCCACTCCGGAAGCAACCGTGGATCCGAACAACAAGTTCGCGGACTTCACCCCCCGACCGACTCCCAGCGGTGAAGGGGACAGTGAGGACCCGTCGGCCAGTCCTGCGGCCGTTGAGGAATGCGGCGCAAATCTGAGCCTCACGGCGTCCACGGACAAACAGACGTACCCGGCCGATCAAGAACCCGTGCTGGTCATGACCATGGAGAACACCGGTGACACCCCGTGCCGGGTCAACGCTGGGACGAACGCCATGAACTACGTGGTCACGTCCGGTTCGGACGTCATTTTCGACTCGCGGCACTGCGCGGCGGACGGCGAGGATCGGAACGTCACACTGGAGCCGGGCAAGAAGGAAGACGCCCGTCTGACGTGGAACCGCACCCGTACCGCAGAAGGTTGCCCCGCAGATCAGCCGAAGGCCATGGCTGGCTACTACAACCTGACCGTTGGTCTGGGGGGGCAGAACAGCTCGAACGCAACGTTCGTGCTGGAATAAGCCGCTGACTACATGAAGCGTTCGAGCAGGCTCGTCTCTGCCATGCGGGACAGCGACTCGCGTACGTTGCGGGCACGCTGCTCGCCAATGCCCTCCACGGACATAAGGTCCTCCAGGTTCGCGGCCATGAGGGCCTGCAGCCCGTCGAACTGACCCACCAAGCGTTTGGCCACCACGCGGGGCATGGACTTGATGCCGTCGAGCAGTCGGTAACCGTGCGGGTGCAAGTCCGCTTCCAAGTTGCCCTGGGGCGTGATCAAGGCTGCGGCCACGGCGACTTTCTGAAGGTCGATCAGATCTGCGGGAGACAACTCGGCCAGTTGTTCCGTGGCGTCCTTCAACACCTCAGGCGGAGTGTCCTCGGGGAGGTAATCACGCAGGACCACATCCGGTCCGGGGCTGTTACCCGCGGTGAGTTCTTCCAACTGAAGCGAAATCAAGCGACCGTCCTCGCCGAGTTCCAGCACGTACCAGCTGATCTCCTCGGAGATCCTGCGCACCATTTCCATCCGCTGCAAGGTCAATGCAACATCCCGCGCCGTCACGGCGGCCTCGATCTCTAGTGCGGAGAGGCTGCCCAGCACCTGCTCGAGTCGGTTGCTGTAATGCTCCAGGGTCTGTAGTGCCTGATTGGCGCGGGCCATGATGGCCTGCGAGCCTTCAATGGCGTAGCGGTGATCGCCCACGTAAATGGTGATCACGCTCATCGATTGACTCACGGACACCACGGGAACGTTGGTCTGCTTGGCGGTGCGTTCGGCGGAGCGGTGGCGAGTACCGGATTCCTGGGTCTCGATGTGAGCTTCCGGCATGAGCTGCACTCCGGCTTTGAGGATGCGGGTGGCATCGCGGTCGCACACGATGGCGCCGTCCATCTTGGCCAACTCGCGCAGCTTGGTGGGGGTGAACTCGGTATCGATGTCGAAGCCACCGGAGCACACCGCTTCCACGGATTTGTCGAAGCCCAGCACAATCAACCCGCCGGTCCGGCCCCGCAGGATGCGTTCGAGTCCGGTGCGCAACTGGGTTCCGGGCGCCAAGCGGGCCAGGGTTTTACGTAGGGCCGACTCCTGAGCTTTCACCACATCATCATCCTACGTGCTATTTGCATACACTCTGCGCCCAGGTTCGCGTGCCCACCGGGCGCCAGCAGCACCCGGCCGCTACTCGCTCAGTGGTCGCGGGGCGGGAACAACAACTCGATGGCTTCGCTCACCGTGGTGACCTCTCGGACAGAAAATCCCTGGGGTATCTTTCCCGGCCCACTGGGGGAGGCGGGCACCACGGCGTGGGTGAAACCGAGGCGGGCGACTTCTTGGATGCGGCGATTGATGTCCGGTACGGGACGGACCTCACCCGCCAGACCGATCTCCCCGAAACAGACCAGGCGCTGTGGAAGCGGGCGATCCTGAGCTGCAGAGGCCAGCGCCATGCAGACTGCCAGGTCGGTGGCCGGTTCAGTGAGACGGACACCGCCCACCGTGGAGACATAGCAGTCCAAACTGGCCAATCCCACGCCCGCGCGGCGCTGCAGCACCGCCAGCAACATGGCCACGCGAGACCCATCCAGTCCGGAAGTGGCCCGGCGCGGCTGGGCCGTGCTCGATTTGTCCAGAAGAGCCTGTACTTCTGCGAGCAGGGGTCTACGTCCCTCGACAGTGACGCTCAAGCACGTGCCCGCCACCGGCAGGGGAGTCCGGGAGACGAACAGGCCGGACGGATCAGCCACGGATTCAATGCCGGCCTCGCCGAGGTCGAAACAACCGACCTCATCCGTGGGGCCGAAACGATTCTTGATGGCGCGCAACAACCGGATCCTGGAGTGCTTGTCGCCCTCGAACTGGCAGACCACGTCCACCAGGTGTTCCAGCAGTCGCGGGCCGGCAATGGAGCCTTCCTTGGTGACATGCCCGACCAGCAGTGTGGTGATGTTTTTGGTCTTGGCTGTGTGGATCAGGCTGGCCGCCACTTCACGTACCTGACTGACGCCACCCGCGGAGCCATCGACCTCGGAACTCGCCAGGGTTTGAACCGAATCCACGATGAGCAATTGGGGTTTTACGGACTCTACGTGAGCCAACGCGGTGGACAGATCTGTTTCCGCGGTGAGATAGAGCTGGTCCGCGACAGCTCCGATACGTTCCGCGCGGAGCTTGACCTGGGCTGCGGACTCCTCACCGGTCACGTACAGAACGTTGCGGGGAGTTGTGCCCCCGGCGACCTTGGCGGCCGCGTCCAGCAAGAGAGTGGACTTGCCGACACCGGGTTCGCCGGCGAGCAGGATCACGGCACCGGGCACCAACCCGCCGCCCAGTACACGATCCAATTCGGTGACGTGGGTGGGCGTGAACTGGGCGATGGACGAGTCCACCTGACCAATGGGTTTGGCCGGCTGCGCCACGGAACGAGCGGCCTGAGTGCGGCCGGGGTCCTGGGCGCCGCCGACTTCTTCCACGGTGCCCCAGGACTGGCATTCCCCGCACCGACCCACCCATTTGGCCGTGGTCCAACCGCATTCGGTGCAGCGGTACGACACTGAGGATTTACGGGTCTTGGTGCTCATGCGTTCACAGTATCCAGCGCGTCAGACACGCATACGCTGCCGGAATCAATCCGCTTGGAGCGGGGGCAAGTGATCGATGGCCACCTGATGACTGATGCCAGTGGCCTCGATCAGGTCCACCACCATGGGACGGATCATCAGCACGAGTGCCTCACCCTCCATGGTGCGCACCCCCATGCTGTGGGGCTCCAGGCGTTCCGCGACCGAGAACAATTCATTGCGGGCCTGGCGCAGATAGCTCTCACGCGATTGCGGGTGGCTCACGGCCAGTGCGTTACCCAAGCTCAACACGGCGTCGGAAAGATCGGCGAGCACCTCGGTCAGGGAAGTGACGGCGTCGTCGGCGAGCGAAACGTGGTCCAATACGGACGCGAGTCTGCGCGTGAGAACGCGTGAGTTCCTGACGGCCAGGTCCAAATAGTGGATGCAATGATCCAGGCTGTCGATTTCCTGCCGGTGTCTTCGGTGCAGGGGAGACGCGTACGAGATCTCTTTAGACGCTTTCAACCCCGTGCGGACCGAATCGACCAGGGGCTGAGTCTGGCGGCCACGGACCAGCGCATGCCACGCCAGCCTGGAGTCGTAGTCGGAGACGGCGCGGGAGGACTCGGCCAGTAACTCGGAGTATTCGGTGATGAGCTTGCGGACGTCGCCGCGGGGCTCACGGCGGGGGTCTTCCGGGATGAAGTAGGCCAGTGCGAGAGCGCACAGACAGCCGACCATGGCGTCGAGGGAGCGGGCGAACACGCCGTCCTGCGAAGGGGGCAACAGCACGACCAGCACGGACTGCAAACCCATCTGGGTGGTGAAGATCGCCCCGTTGTCCAAGAACCTGGCGAGCAGGAGCGAAATCAACAGGACCACGGCCGCTTGCCATTCCCCGTGGCCCAGAGCGTGAATCAGAACATCGCCCACCACAATGCCCAGGGTGCATCCGATGGACACTTCGAGTACGCGCCGGTACCGCAACCCACCCTTGGCATAACCCAGGGACACGAGGGCAGCGGTTGCGGCAAAAATCGGCCCGTGGTGACCGAGCAGGCGTTCCGCGATCATGTACGCGCCCACCGCAGCCACGGTCATCTGAACGGCTTGGAACAACCCTCTGAGCATGCGGTTCCAGCCGGTCTTGGAACGGCGGCTCACCGCAGAGGGAACATGAGCAAGCCGGGATCTGCGGTGGTTCGCCTCGCTCGATGCCATGCCACCATCTTAGACAGCAGCCGCGGGAATCCAGTTTTGGCCGACGCACCCCGATCATGTCCGGTATCCGGTGTGTGCAATAACTCACAGCGATTGGCGACCGCGCACGTCGTGCCCCGGACGTCTGCACTGACGCGTCATCTGTTAACCCGTAGTTCACCCGCTCGGATAACTCTGTCCATATCCACTGCCTACCGTCACGGATGTACAACCACGGATGTGAGTCATCCGTAATCGAGTACTCGGCCGATGACGGCCGCTTTGCGATCCACCGGCACCGCCGGTTCATTCCATGAAGGGGTAACACAGTGAAGGCTTCCTACTTCGGCCGTTCAGCCGCAGTTCTGGCCATTGGCGCACTCGCACTCACCGCGTGCGGTTCGGACAACCCGACCGGCAACGAAGGCGGAGACTCCAACGGCGGCGGCGAGTCCAGGGTTTCGGGCACCCTGACCGGTATCGGCGCATCGTCGCAGCAGGCCGCCATGACCGCTTGGCAGAACGGCTTCCAGTCCGCCAACAGCGGCGCAACCGTTCAGTACTCCCCGGACGGCTCGGGCGCAGGCCGCACCGCGTTCCTGGCCGGCGGCGCACAGTTCGCGGGTTCGGACGCCTACATGAGCGACGAAGAGAACGAGGAAGCCAAGGAGCAGTGCGGCCCCGACGGCGCCCTGAACCTCCCCGTCTACATCTCCCCGATCGCCGTGGCCTTCAACCTGCCCGGCGTGGACAGCCTCAAGCTGGACGCTCCCACCATTGCCCAGATCTTCAAGGGCGAGATCAAGAACTGGAACGCTCCCGAGATCGCTGAGCAGAACCCGGACGCCGATCTGCCGGACACCCGCATCACCGTGGTGCACCGCAACGACGACTCCGGCACCACCGAGAACTTCACCGAGTACCTCAACTCGGCCGCTCCCGAGGACTGGACCAACGAGCCGGATCAGGCATGGCCTTCCGAGTACTCCGCCGAGAACGACAAGGGCACCTCCGGTGTTGTGAACACCACCCAGGGCACCGAGGGAACCATTACCTACGCGGATGCTTCCGCAGTGGGCGACCTGGGCACCGTTGAGATCAAGGTCGGCGAAGAGTACGTCCCCCACTCCCCGGAAGCAGCAGCCAAGGCGGTTGAGGTCTCCAAGCAGGTTGAGGGCCGTGGCGAGCACGACATGGCCATCGAGCTCGAGCGTGACACCACCGAAGCTGGTGCCTACCCGCTCGTGCTGATCTCCTACCACGTGGTCTGCGCGCAGTACGACTCGCAGGAAACCGCTGATCTCGTCAAGGCTTTTGAGTCCTACGTGATCTCCGAGGACGGCCAGAAGACCGCCGCCGACTCCGCCGGTTCCGCTCCGTTGTCTGACACCCTGCGCGAGCAGGCTACGGCAGCAGTGGATTCCATCAAGGTTCAGGGCTGACCTGACAACCTAGCGCGCACAAGCGGCGTCGGCGCGGACATCGCGTCGACGCCGTCTGTGCGCCGACCGCCCGGGCTCGTCCATCCCGACCAGGATGGTAGGTTGCCCTGGCACGAGAAATGACCATGATCTGAAGGGACTCTGTACATGTCCACCACAGCGAGCGCACAGAAGCCGGGGACCAAGAACTCCTCGGCCGGTCGCGCCGGCGACTCAATTTTCTCCGGGTTGAGTCTCGCAGCGGGCATCTTGATCTTCGCGGTGCTCGCGGCCGTGGCACTGTTCCTGCTGTTGCAGGCACTGCCCACTTTCGCGGCCCCGGCTGACGAGATCACCGGCGGAGAAGGTTTCTTCTCGTACATCTGGCCCCTCGTGCTGGGCACGCTGATCGCGGCCATTATTGCGCTGCTGATCGCCACACCCATTGGCATCCTGGTGGCCCTCTACATCTCGCACTACGCGCCGGCCCGGATTTCCAAGTCGGTCGGTTACGTGATCGATCTGTTGGCCGCCATCCCCTCCGTGATCTATGGTGCGTGGGGCGCCACGGTGTTGGCCCCGGCGCTGGTGCCTTTCTACAACTGGTTGGCGAACAACCTGGGGTTCATCCCGATCTTCGCGGGACCCGCATCCCAGACCGGTAAGACCATGCTGACCGCGGGCGTGGTGCTGGCCATCATGATCCTGCCCATCATCACCTCCATGTCACGCGAGATCTTCACCCAGACACCCAAGCTGCATGAGGAAGCAGCCCTGGCGCTGGGCGCGACCCGCTGGGAGATGATCCGGATGTCCGTGCTGCCCTTCGCACGACCGGGCATCATCTCCTCCGTGATGCTGGCCCTGGGCCGTGCCCTGGGTGAAACCATGGCCGTGGCACTGGTGCTGTCCTCGGGCCCCATGATCGCTTCGCTGATCAAGTCCGGTAACCAGACGATCGCTGCAGAAATCGCCTTGAACTTCCCCGAGGCCTACGGCCTGCGGTTGTCCGAGCTGATCGCTGCCGGTCTGGTGCTGTTCCTGATCACCCTGGTGGTGAACATGATCGCTCGCGCCATCATTGCCCGCTACAAGGAATTCTCGGGAGCTAACTGATGTCAACGACTACGACTAAGCCCGGTACTTCTCCCGTGCGCGAGTCGCGATTGACTCGCGGCCAGCGCCCCAAGTGGCTCATCCCCGTGATCGGGGTGGGTGCGATCGTGGTCGGTGCTGCGATTTCCGCGCTCATCGGCTTCAACATCGCCACCTGGGCGATCTTCGCGGCACTCGTGTTCCTGATCGTGGGCCCGCTGTTGATCGGGGCGATCGAGGGATCACGCGCCGGTTCCGATTCGCTCATGACCTTCCTGGTCTACACCGCGTTCATCCTGGCCGTGATTCCGCTGATCTCGGTGATCTGGACCGTGCTGGCAAACGGTATACCGGGCCTGACCTCCAACCTGCTGCTCACCTCCATGAACGGTGTGACGGGTGCACAGGACAACTTTGCCGAAGGACCCGGAGATGTCGTGGGCGGTGCCTACCACGCGATCGTGGGTACGGTCTCCATCACCTTCTGGGCCACGTTGATGTCCGTGCCCATCGGGCTGCTGACCGCGATCTACCTGGTCGAGTACTCCAACAATGGTTGGCTGGGTAAAGCCATCACGTTCTTCGTGGACGTCATGACCGGTATCCCCTCCATCGTGGCCGGTCTGTTCGCGGCGGCGCTGTTCGGCATGATCTTCGGCCCGTCCACCCGTACGGGCTTCGTGGCCGCGGTCGCCTTGACCGTGCTCATGATCCCCACGGTCGTGAAGAACACGGAGGAAATGCTGCGCATCGTGCCCAATGAGCTGCGGGAGGCTTCCTACGCCCTGGGTGTGCGCAAGTGGCGGACCATTCTGAAGGTGGTTATTCCCACCGCGATCTCCGGTATCGCCTCCGGCGTTACGCTGGCTATTGCCCGCGTGATCGGTGAGACCGCTCCGCTGCTGGTAACCGCGGGCTTCGCAACGGCCATCAACTGGAACTCGTTCTCCGGCTGGATGACCACGCTGCCCACGTACATCTACTACCAGATCATGACACCCACTTCGCCCACCAACCCCGACCCCTCGCTGCAGCGGGCCTGGGCCGCCGCACTGATCCTGATCGCGATCGTGATGCTGCTCAACCTCCTTGCCCGGCTGATCGCCAAGGCGTTCGCTCCCAAGACGTCCGGCCGCTAAGCATCCATCGAGTCTCGAGTTCTAAGGAATCCACACCATGTCGAAACGAATCGACGTTGAAGACCTGAACGTTTACTACGGCGACTTCCTGGCCGTCGAGGACGTCAACATCAACATTGAAGCGCGGTCCGTGACCGCTTTTATCGGCCCTTCCGGTTGCGGTAAGTCCACCTTCCTGCGCACGCTCAACCGCATGCACGAGGTCATCCCCGG
>JAKDKI010000371.1 GCA_030453435.1 Kocuria sp. | reverse complement strand
ATGGGCGGGCCCGGCCCCCCCCCCCCCCGCCCCCGGGGCACCCCCCGCCCCAAAAAACCCCCCCTGTTTCACCCACTTATGCGCCCCCCCCCCCCCAAAACTTTGGGGGGGGGGGGTCGGCAATTCAACGGTGAGACTTACGCGTGGTGACCGCGCGTTTCCGCCTTGGGATCGCGCGGGGGCTTGGCCTCCTTGGCGGGGGCATCACCACTGGCACGCAAACGGCGGAAGTATTCGTCCGCTTCCTGCTGGCGCTCTTCCTCCACGGTTCCCGCGATTTCTGCGCGCAGCAGTTCGGGACTGAGGCCGAAGGAATCCACGAGTTCCAATGCGTAGGGGCGCAGGCGGGCGATCAACCGGTTCACGTAACTCTGCAGGGCACGGCCGCGGCGCATGGAGAGCCGACCGTACGCCAAGTACCATCCAAGGTTCTCTTCGAGCAGGTGAAGGCCGAACAGATCACGCAGCCAGGTGAGGACGCGTTTGGTGCCGGGATCCTGAATCTTTTCGAGGCCCTCGGTGAAGGCCTCCCACTGCAGCAATTGCGCGTGCGAACGGGCGGCTTCGATCAGGCGGTGCTGGTTGTTGTTGAAGACCTCGGCCTTCTCGCTCTTGGACTTGCGAGCCGCCGCGCGCATCTCATCCGCGACGTCCTCGATGATCGTTTCGACCCGGTCCATCAACAGGGCGCGCTGCGCCTCAGGCTCGCGCAGGGCATTGACGGATTTACGGGCGTCACCGGTGTCCGTGAAGGCCTGGGTGAGCTTCCGCAAACCGGAACGGTTGAAACCGGCCTCGGTGGCGCGGTCTGCCACGTAACGGGCCATGACTCCCATGTCCGGGTTTTTGAACTCGTCCGAGTAGTCGGTGAGCAAGCGCTTGGCGACCAGTTGCAGGAGAACGGTGTTGTCACCTTCGAACGTTGCGTAGATGTCCAGGTCCGCGCGCAACTGGGGGATGCGGTTCTTGGCCATGAACCCGGCACCACCACAGGCTTCACGGGCTTCCTGGAGGGTGTCCAGGGCGCTCCAGGTGGACATCGACTTGAACGCGGCCGCCAAGGTTTCCAAGTCCTGACGGTTGCCGTCCGAATCATCCTCACCGGAGAAGACCTCATGGAACTTGTCGAGCAATTGCTGGTGGGCGAAGATCATCGCGTAGGTCTCCGCGATGCGGGGGATCAACCGGCGCTGGTGCTGCTGGTAATCCATGAGCGTCTGCTCGCGGATGTCGGAATCCGTGTTGAACTGGCGGCGCTGTTCCGCGTAGCGCACGGCAATGCTCAGGCCCATTTGATTCGCGAGAGTGGCGGCACCGTCCAGGGACACGCGCCCCTGCACCAGGGTGCCAATCATGGTGAAGAAACGGCGACCCGGAGAAGCAATGGGGGAGGAGTACTCCCCGTTCTCGTCCACGTTTCCGTACTTGTTGAGCAGGTTGAAGCGCGGCACACGAACATTGGTGAAGTGCAGTCGGCCGTTGTCCACGCCGTTGAGCCCGCCCTTGCGGCCATCGTCCTCACCGCCGACACCCGGCAAGAACTCGCCGTTGTCGTCGCGGATGGGTACGTACAAGCAGTGCACGCCGTGATTGACGCCCTTGACGATCAACTGGGCGAAGACCACAGCGGCCTTGCCGTGGACCGCCGCGTTGCCCAGATAGTCCTTCCAGGCAGCCTTGAACGGGGTATGGACCTCGAACTCGTCCGACTCGGGAAGGTACGTTGCGGTCGTGCCGATCGAGGCGACGTCGGACCCGTGACCGATCTCCGTCATGGCGAACACGCCGGGCGTGTTGAGATTCAAGATGTCCGGCAGCCACTCGAGGTGATGCTCCTTGGAACCCAGGTTGAGAACCGCCGAACCGAACAGGCCCCACTGCACACCCGACTTGATCTGCAGGGACGGATCCGCCAGGACCAGCTCCTCGAACGCGGACACATTTGCGCCGGGGCTGTTGGAACCGCCCAGGTACTCGGGCATGCCCACCAGGGCGGTGCCAGCGTCGCGCAGGATTTTGACCTGCTCGAAGGTGAGGTCGCGCTGGTCCTCGAACGTGAGGTTGTGGTTGCTGTGCAGACGGGGGTCCAGGGCGCGCTCGCGGGCGGCCTTGCGAGCCTCGGGCCAACGGCCCAGTAGAACCTCGCCGAGACCTGCCACGTCAATGTGCGTGGGCAATGCGGCGTCCTCGGACACCTGCGCCATCTGCTGGGTGGACGGGTTGGACGGAAGATGAGTGGTTGCAGTCATCATGACTCCTGAGGGGTTGTCTGTGCAGAGGCATCCTCTGCGGAGAGCGTGGTGTACGTGTCCGGCCGTAAGCCCTGAACGGCCCAGCCGGTAATGAGCTGACTCATGGCGGGTCGGTCCGGCTTGTCATCCGTGTCCGGCAGGGCCAGCCAGGCCTCGCCTGCGCCGCGGACCATGCCCACCGTGGACGCTGCCCAGCACTGCAGCAGGGCCTCGGGCATGGCCTGTTCGCCTCGGTGGCGAATGTGCTGGTCCATGAGCAGCTGGCACACAGAGTCAAGGAACTGTTCGATGGCCGAATCCCCGTCAGCCGGCGCGGTGACCACGAACCGGTAAACGTCCGCGGAGGCTTCCACGGACTTGAGGTACTCCTTCACGAGCGCGTGCACAGTGGCCGCGAAAGAGTCCGCCTCGTGCGCGGCGGCAACCATGCGAGTTCGCATCCGAGACACGAAGTATTCACCCACGGCCGCTTGTACCCCGGACTTGTCTTTGAAATACCGGTAGAAGAC
>JAKDKI010000370.1 GCA_030453435.1 Kocuria sp. | reverse complement strand
GAACCTGCGGAGCCGATCACCTTGGACGCCCCCAGCGCCTTGGCGATCTGGCCCACGGCGGAGCCGACGGCGCCGGCAGCGCCCGAGACGAAAACGACGTCGCCCTCCTTGAACTTCGCGATCTCCGTGAGCCCGACGTAGGCGGTGAGGCCGGGCATGCCGAGGATGCCAAGGTACTTGGACGCGGAGACGGCATCGACGTCGACGACGGTTGCGGCGTCGTCGTCGACCACCGAGTACCCGCGCCACCCGAGCATGTGCGAGACGTGCTCGCCCACCTTGATGCTGTCGGATTCGGAGGCGATCACGCGGCCGACCGCGGTGCCTTCGAGCGGCTGGTCGATCTGGAACGGCGGGATGTACGACTTGGCGTCGTTCATGCGGCCGCGCATGTACGGGTCGACGGACATGGCCTCGTTCTTCACGAGAATCTGTCCGGGCTTCAGTGCTGGGATTGACGCGGTCTCGAGACGGAAGTTCTCCTGAGTGGGCGTTCCGTGCGGGCGCGAGGCCAGGACGATCTGCTGAGTTTCGGTCGGTATTTCGGTAGCTGCCATGAAAATCCCCCCATAGGAATAGTTGGCGTTGGTTCACTGGGTTCGAACAGACAGTGATGGTTCCAGCCTGTGCTGGAAAATTGATGAGCACAAGCATCACTAGGGGTGATGGGTGTTTCAGCCTCCGCGGCGGTCAGCGGTTGTTCAGGTCAGACCCTCGGGAGTGTCAGGCACTTGGCGTCGAAGGAACCGGGCCATGGTGATGGCCAGTAGTGCCCATTCGGTGATTCGCATGTTCCTCCATGGTGACATTAAGGAGTTCAGGCACGTTCGTATGAGAATCGGTAATTGACTCTTGCGCAACGGGCGAGAGCTTGATGGCATGAGGTATGGAACCCAACCAACGCGCGGCGACTCCAGAAACCGAGCGCGGCATTCCTATCGCGCTCAGGCCGTTCATTCCATCTTTCTTGCTGGTCATATTGGGAATCGGAACCCTTGTGTTGAGGGCATCTGGCGTCATCAGTGACACAGCTTCATCCATAATTTTTGCGGTCCTGATTACTGCCGGTCTGATCTTCTACGTACTTCTGAATCGTGGAGCTAGCCAGGAGTAGTGGTGCTGCAACTGCTGGATGGTCGAGCGAATGGTCGGAGCAGTGCCTGCGACATTTCTGGCAGAGGATCGCACAGAAACCCGTTACTGGCAGGCGGACCTCTGCCGCAGATGTTCCGTGCCCGCACTGAAGAACCTTGAGTGTCAGGCTGTTGGCCCCGGCTAAGCACTCATGGCAATGAATGATGCTACTTCGCCAACATGGCTGTGGTCAGCGTAAATGTGCGGATATTTATATAAACTTCTCCAACGGCATCCCCCACCATTGATACTCGTCCTGTTTCCCGGCGTTCCCTCGCGCGAGGTGTGGCCTGGGCGGCCCCGGTCATCGTCGCGGCATCGGCGGTCCCAGGGTACGCGGCATCCTCTTGCGTTCCTACGCTCACGATCAGTGGCGGACTCATATACAGGTGGGGAACGCTCGGTAGGTCATCCACCACGCAATCCTTGGATGTGGGCGCACAGGCCTATGTGCGAAACCTCCCTGACGGGGTTACCGTCACCCGTGTTAGCTATCAGTGGTGGGTCACCAATCGCATTGGACAAGATTCGGCTGGCCCGGGTGCGTTCTGGGTCGGCAACGGTACGTCGAGCCGAAACGGTGAGAACTACAGCGCCATGCGCTACACGCCCGGCGGCGGGACAGCGTGGAGAAATACCGTCAGTAACACGGGGAAGGAGATCGATACGGAATTTCCCGATGGCCAGACTCGCAAGGCTTGGGACCTGAATTTCTTGTGGAGCGCGGGTACCAACGGGTCTAACGGGACATACACGGAGAAAGACGACGCGGGGTGCAGGGACTTCACTACTGGGCCGTCTGGTCGCTTCCGCATTGACTACTCCGGTGTCACCGCACCGCGAACTTGCCCCAGCCCCGAAGGCAAGATGCCGAACTTCGTCTACGTCACCGCCACGCTGTCGAACGGTCAGGAACTGAAATTTACAGGCGTCAGCGATGGTGGCTCGAACTGCGGTTAGTCTCCTTGGGCCCGGCCCTATCCCGCCGGGCATCCGGATAGCATTCGACGGCATCGACCCTTGTGGATCCGTGGACGAGGACGCCTCAACAGACTGGGGCTTCGGCACTGTCGTCCACGATGATCCGACCGAACTCGTCGGGGAGTTGATCACCCTTACATTCCGTAGCCGGCGGCCCCCTACCTCCGCCAGATGGGCGTGACTAGGGTGGACGCATGAGCAAAATTGGGGTGCTGGGCGCCAGTGGAAACTTCGGCTCGGCTGTCTCGGAGAAGCTGGAGCGGCAGGGCCATGACGTGGTGCGCATCAGCCGGAGCCACGGCGTTGATGTGATGTCACCCGAAGGTATGGAGAGGGCTCTGGAGGGCGTGGAGATCGTCCTCGACAGCCTTCATATCGATGCTCTGGGCGCTCAGAAAGCCATCGACTTCTTCACCGGCGCGGCACGGAACGTGGTCCAGACGGCGCAAGCGAGCGGCGTCGGCAGGATCGTGTGTCTCTCCATCGCGGGTGCTGTGAATCCAGAAGTGAACCACCGCTACGGCTACTACCAGGGCAAGGCCGCGCAGGAGAGTTTCTATCAAGAGGCGGATATCCCCTCCACCACGGTGCGCTCATCGCAGTGGTTCGAGTTGATCCCCGTGCTCGTTCATCGGGTGACCAAGGGGCCGCT
>JAKDKI010000369.1 GCA_030453435.1 Kocuria sp. | reverse complement strand
CCAAGTTCCCGTACACGGACAAGGAATTCCTGCGGAAGTCCTACCCGTTCAAGTCCTTCGCGACCCCCATGTCCGAGATCCGCCGCATCCACGCGTCCTCCGGAACCACCGGTCAGCCCACCGTGGTGGCTTACACCGAGGATGACCTGGACACCTGGGGCACCCTGGTGGCCCGTTGCTTCCGCATGTCCGGTGTGAAGCCCGGTGACAAGGTGCACAACGTGTACGGCTACGGCCTGTTCACCGGTGGGCTGGGTGCCCACTACGGAGCCGAGCGCCTCGGTTGCGCCGTGATCCCGATGTCCGGCGGCCAGACCGACAAGCAGGTTCAGCTGATCCAGGACTTCCAGCCTGATGCCATTCTGTCCACCCCCACCTACCTGCTGACCATTGCTGATGGCTTCCGCAAGCACGGTATCGATCCGCGTGAAACCTCCATCAAGCACGCTGTGCTCGGTGCCGAGCCGTGGACCGAAGAGATGCGTCACGAGATCGAGAAGACCTTCGACATCACCGCGTGCGACATCTACGGTCTGTCCGAGGTCATGGGCCCCGGCGTGGCCGGCGAGTCCGTGGAAACCAGGGACGGCTCCCACGTGTGGGAGGACCACTTCCGCCCGGAGATCATCGACCCGTTCGATGATCGCGTGCTGGACACCGGCGAGCCCGGCGAGCTGGTCTTCACCGCACTGACCAAGCAGGCGCTGCCGATCATCCGCTACCGCACCCACGACCTGACCCGCTTGCTGCCGGGCACGGTGCGCCCGGGGCACCGTCGCATGGGTCGCATCACGGGTCGCTCGGACGACATGATCATTCTGCGCGGTGTGAACCTGTTCCCGTCCCAGATCGAGGAACTTGCCCTGCAGATCCCGACTCTGTCCCCGCACTTCACGCTGGAGATCACCCGGCCCAAGCGCATGGACCAGATGACCATCCACATCGAACGTCGCGATGAGGTCACCCTCGAGGAGGCCCAGGAGGGCGGCAAGAAGCTCGTGCACGAGATCAAGACCAAGATCGGTTCTTCGGCCGCGATCAACGTGGTGGAGCCCGGCTCGCTGGAGCGCTCCTCCGGCAAACTGCGCCGCATCTACGATCACCGCGATAAGTGATCTCTGATCAGGCATGACGCCGAGCACCGGAGGGTTTCCTCCGGTGCTCGTTGCGTTCGGCTCGCGGTAGCCTGTAGTGATTGCTCAGTAACAGAAAGTAGAGTCCGGTTTCATGCCAGCTCAGCCACGCTCCCTCACACACGACGACGCCGCTTCGGCGCCTCGTCGCGGTCGTCCCGGTTACGACCGGGAGACCTTGCTGGCCGTGTGTGTGGAGGTGTTCAACCGCCACGGTTATGACGCTACGTCCATGGGAACCTTGTCCTCCCACTTGGGTATCTCCAAGTCCGCGATCTACCACCATGTGGCTTCCAAAGAAGAGATCCTGGAGCAGGCGCTCAATCGCGCGTTGGACTCTTTGGAGGAAGTGTTCGATCGGGTTCAGGCCACCGACTCCCGCGCCGTGAACAAGCTTGAGATGATCATCCAGGGTTCCGTCCGGGTGCTCGTGGATCAAATGCCCTACGTGACGTTGCTGCTGCGCCTGCGCGGGAACTCGCCGGTCGAGCTGAAGGCCCTCGAGCGGCGTCGGCAATTGACGCGCATGGTCGAAAACCTGGTGCGTGAGGCCCAGGAAGAGGGCGATGTGCGAACCGACATCTCCGGTAAATCCGCCCCGCGTCTGATGCTGGGCATGGTCAACTCGATCGTGGACTGGTACCAGCCCGATCGCTCCGGAACCGTGGACCAGCTTTCGGATACCGCGGTCAAGATGATCTTCGCCGGTCTGCGGGCGATGTAGCGGCACCTCTCGAGCCACTGCCGAGATCTGAGTCATCCTCAGGCCACCGCCAAGATTTGCGACACTTTCACGCCGCCCAGAGCCGTTCTGGGCGGCTTTAGAGTGTCAGGGATCTGCCCCGACCGTACCGAGTGGCCTCAAAGTGACTGAGATCTGGTCCTAGTCAGGTGGCAGTAATGCAACGGCGGTGGTGGGACCCATGCGGGCCCCACCACCGCCGTTGCGTTACTCAGCGAGTGCGGACTACTCGGCGTCCTCCGGCATGGGCCAGGTCTTGGAGACCAGGGTCAGCACGTCGTAGGTGGCCACGATCTCGTCGTTCTGGTTGGTCAGACGGGCATCCCAGGCGACCTCGCCGTATTCATCGGTCACGCGCGGGGTGATCTTCTTGGCGGTCAGGGTCACGCGGATGGCGTCGTCGTAGGTGACCGGGGTGATGAAGCGCAGGTTCTCCAGGCCGTAGTTGGCCAGCACCGGTCCCGGGGCGGGCTCCACGAACAGCCCCGCGGCCCAGGAGACCAGCAGGTAGCCGTGGGCCACGCGGCGCGGGAAGAACGGGTTGGCCATGGCGGCCTCCTCGTCCGTGTGCGCGTAGAACGTATCTCCGGTCTTCTCCGCGAATTCCAGGATGTCCTCGAGCTTGACCTCGCGCAGGTCGGACACCAGCTGATCGCCAATACGCAGGGTCTCCAGCGACTTACGGAACGGGTGCTCGCCCGTGCCGTTCTCCACGTCTTCACGGGTCACGGTGTTGGCGGTTGCGCCCCAGTGCCACTGACCGGTGATGCCGGTGAGCAGATCCGGGGAGCCCTGGACAGCGGTGCGCTGCATGTAGTGCTTCACGGCGCGGATGCCGCCCAGCTCTTCACCGCCGCCGGCGCGACCGGGTCCACCGTGCACCAGGTGCGGAACGG